>VGYL01000441.1 GCA_016872975.1 Planctomycetota bacterium | reverse complement strand
TCTGTCGGAATTGGGGACCCTGGAGCGGACCTACCTGGATTCCACCTACAAGTTCCAGATCAGCTACTGCTCGTTCGCCGCGGGCAACGACGTGGTGCTGAAGCTGGTGGAGAAGATCGGAGGGGGCTTGCCTGTCATGATTCCGGCCCCGGGGGCGCTGGCGCTGGGCGGTCTCGGCGTGGGGCTGGTGCGCTGGCTCCGCTGACGCCGGAGGCTGTAATTGCCTTACCTTGTGCAACGGAACCGGCCGCGGACACCCAGAGGTCCGCGGCCTTTTTTCCGCGCCGGCGGGACAAAGGACTAAACTCCCGTGCCGGAACAGCCGATACGACAGAGCGAGCTACACGGTTTCGGAGACGGCCAGCGTTTTGGCGCGGCTCTCGCGTGAGAGATCGGGGAAGTGAAACACTGATGGAGACCGTTCTTCTGGTCAATCTGCCTTTGGCGGATCTGTCCACGACGCCGTTCTTCGTGATGCCGCCGGGATTGTTGTCCATCGCGGCGTACCTGAGGAACAAGGGCGAGATGGTGGACTGCCTCGACCTCAACGTTCGGTCGCGGCAGGGGAAGGCTGCGGGAGTCGCCGGAGCCTTCGCGACGGCGCTGAATGACGCGCAACCGATGCTGGTCGGGGTGAGCGTCATGGTGGCCGGGCAGTTCCGCCTGGCCCACGCCCTGTGCCGACAGGCCAAACAGGTCCTCCCCGGGGTGGTGACGGTCGTCGGCGGGGCGCATGTGTCGCAGTTTCCCGACGCCATCCTCCGAAATTGTCCCGCGATCGATTTCGTCGTCATCGGGGAAGGGGAGGAGCAGGCGTACGCCTGCGCGCAGTACGCCCGCCCGCGAAACCGCCCGCCCGCGTGGCGCACGAGGAGATCTTCCGCGTGGTGGCCTCGGGGCGGCGGTATCCGCACCTGTTCCTCTTGACGGACTTCGTCATCGGCATGCCGGAGGACACGCGGGCGATTCGGGCCTACGAGACGTGCGGTTTTGTGGTCGAAGGAAGACGGCGGAACCACGATTTCAAACAGGGGCGATTCCGAGACCTGATCTTCATGGGCCTTTACGTGGACGATCCGGCGGCGGTCGAGCCGATCGCCGGGAGGGCCGCGGAGGGGGCCGATGCTTCACCGGATTCTGAAGTCAGAGGAGAGACGTATGACAGAACTTGCCTGGTACCGACCATTGACGGAACCCCTTCCTGAACCTGCCGCGGACGATGCCGCGACCGGCTATCTGCACCCCGGTCACGCCGAGTCGTTGGCCGAGTTCGGCGCCCCGCGGGAGTTGCCGCACGCGGGCGGCTGACTCCTGGAGCGTGCGATTCCCGGCACCACGGCGCGGGATGCCATGGGATGCTATCCCTTGTTCGCCTGCCGCGACTGGTCCGGTCTGCCCGCGGATCTGAAAGAACTGGAAGGCGAATTGGTCAGCGTCGCGCTGGTTGCCGACCCGTTCGGCTCGTATGACAAACGCCTGCTCGACGAGTGCTTCGACCTCGTCAGCCCTTTCAAAGTGCACTTTGTCGCCGATCTCGCCGCGCCGGTCCAGACCATCGTGTCCAAACACCACCACAAATACGCGTTGAAGGCGCTGGAAAAGGTGAGCGTCCGCGTCTGCCCGGAGCCGCTGAAGTTGTTGGACGAATGGGCTTGCCTCTACGGCGCCCTGACCCAGAGGCACGGCATCGGTGGTATCCGGGCGTTTTCCCGGACGGTGTTTGCCCGGCAGTTGGCGACTCCCGGCGTCGTCGCCCTGCAGGCCGAGTACCAGGGAGTCACAGTGGCCGCCAATCTGTTCTTCGTCCAGGGACAGATCGCTTACGATCACCTCACCGCGTCGAGCTTGGAGGGCTACCGCCTGCGCGCTTCTTACGCCCTCAAATGGTGCGCCCTCCAGCACTTCAGGGGCAAGGTGCGCTGGATCGACTGGGGCGGCGGAGCGGGGGCGACGATCGACCCCGGTGACGGCCTGACGGTCTTCAAGAGCGGCTGGGCGCAGACGACCCGTGCCGCCTACTTCTGCGGGAAGATCCTGGACGCGACGAGATATCGCGAGATCACCAGGACGAAGAACCTCGAGCAGAGCCGCTGGTTTCCTGCCTATCGCGAGGGAGAGTACTCCCGCAACGCGAACGCGGAGGAGACGCCGCTCCAATCCACCGGGCCCGCACGGGATGTCCCACCGGAATGATCCGGCGATCCGCGCTCAGCCTTGGGACGTGGCGACGGCCCAGCGGAATTTGGCGGAGGCGCTGCGCGGGTTGGAGCCGATCTCCTGCGGTCCCGGTGTGACCACTTCCTCGGCGGTCGCGGCGTACGTGCCATGACGGACGCCGTCGCGGAAGGACTGCTTGACGAGGCGGTCCTCGCCGCTGTGGAAGCTGATGATCCCGATCCGCCCGCCCGGACGCAGGCAGGAGGGGGCCACCCGCAGCAATTCCCGCAGGGCGCCCAGCTCGTCGTTGACCAGGATGCGCAGGGCCTGGAACGTGCGGGCCGCCGGGTGCAGGGCGCCGGATTCCGCCGCGCGGCGCTGCTGCCGCCAAGTCTTCGGGTCCAGGCCCTTGGCCTCGAAGACGAGCTGGACGAGTTGCGTGGTCCGCGCGATCCGTTCGACACGGCGGCGCGCCACAATCTGATGCGCAATGGTCCCATGGTCCGGCTCATCGGCCAATTTCCACAAGGCCTGGGAGATCTCCTCTTCGGACAGGCGGTTCAACAGATCGGCGCCGGTCTGTTGCAGCCGGTCGTCCATCCGCAGGTCGAGAGGTCCTTGCTGCCTGTAGCTCATCCCGCGCTGGGGATCGTCGATCTGCATGCTCGAGACGCCGAGATCGGCGAAGATGATGTCACAGCCGTCGAGCTTCTCCCGGCGGAGTACCTTGGCCAGGCCGGCGAAGTTGCTGCGATGGAAGCTCGCCGTCGCCTCCGTCGCCTCCAGCCGGGCGCGGGTCCGGTCCAGCTCGGCGGCATCGACGTCCAGGCCGATCAGCCTTCCGCCCGGCGCGATCCGCCGGAGAAATTCCCGGGCGTGGCCGCCGTAGCCGAGGGTGCAATCCACGACGATATCGCCGGGCGCGGGGCGGAGGCAGGCCATGACCTCCTCCACCAGCACCGGCACGTGTGTGCCCGCGGGCGTAGTGCCTTTTGCCCGCAGATGGGCCTCTATCTCCGGATAGGCCGCAAGGTCGTGCTCCTTGTACTTCTGCGCGTAGCTTGTCGGGTGGGTGCCCCGGTAGCGGGGCCGACGCGCACGCCTTTCCCGCGGCGGATCGCCGCCGCCCGACTGGTCCAGCTTACTCATCTGCACATCCACCAAAAGCTCCTGACGGATCTACCGTTTACCTTGTTCAGCGTAACCAACTTGCAGGCGCCGTCAAGGGGACGTATCCTCTTGCGCAGAGCCAACGCCGAGTCATTGGGCAGCACCTGGACCGACCGACTCAAAGGCCCCGTGTGCGGTGGGACAAGTCCAATGCCGAGGCGATGGTGGCTCTGGCCTGTGTTTGCCGTAGTGGCTTGTGGGACATCTACGACGGTATTTCGCAAGTCCTGAGACCATAGAGCAGAGATTGCTTCGTCGCTGAAGCTCCTCGCAATGACATACTGGGGCGCCCTCATGTCATTGCGAGCGAGGCTCGCCGAGCGCGGCAATCATGTCATTGCGAGGCCCGACGCGCAGCGGCGCTTGGCGCCGAGGGCGACGAAGCAACCTCACCCATAGTCGTGGTACCTGTGAAACGCGGTACTACTGGAAATCCGAGCGGGCAGCGGCATACGGCCGCCCAGAGCTTTCCTCACACGCCGGCGGATGGAAGGCGCAATTTTTTTGCAGAAAAAGGGGTTGCAGGGGGCGCAGAGGGCGTATATACTCTACGCATCGATTTTCGCGGGCGTAGCTCAGTGGTAGAGCATCACGTTGCCAACGTGGGTGTCGTGAGTTCAAGTCTCATCGCCCGCTGTAGGAGTTGATCCTAAGGACGGGGATCTCCCTCGCACTGGTTGGAGGGAGGGCTCGTATAGTATCGGCGAGGTACCGGCTAGGTGTAGTTTGGCATTGGTCGTCGATACGTTGAAGCCTCGTCGCCACCGCGGCGGGGTCGGATACGTTCACCTGGCTAAGGGGAATCGGTTCCCCCGATGCCTTTTTTTGTTTTGGCAGAAGTCCCGTAGGCAGGAATCAGGATCAGGTTTATTGGGAGTGCCGCGATGGCGGAAGAGAACGAAGAAATGACGGCCTCGGAGTTGGAGGAAGCGGCGCCGGAAGGCGAGCAGCCGCGAACCGCGAGGAACACGGTGGTCGTTGAAGAGGTCGGCCCCTGCAAGAAGAAGGTGATTATCGAGATCCCGGAGGAGACGGTCAAAGAGTTGGCGGACGAGCAGTATCGCGAGTTGCGGCGCGAGGCCGTGCTGCCGGGCTTTCGCAAAGGCCGGGCCCCGCGGCGGCTCCTGGAGAAACGCTTCGGCAAGGAGACCGGCGAGCAGGTCAAGCTCAAGCTGCTGGCCGAAGCCAGCGAGGCGGCGATCAAAGAGCAGAAGCTGGAGATCCTCACCGATCCCGAGATCGATCCGCAGCACATCGAGATGCCGGACGCCGGCCCGCTGAAGTTCGAGTTCGAGGTCGAAGTCCGGCCGGAGTTCGAGCTGCCGGCCCTGGAAGGCATTCCCGTAACGCGGCCCAAGCTGGAAGTGACCGAAGCCCAGATCGAGCGCGAGATCGAGCAGTTGCAGCGGTGGTCGGGTGTCTGGACGCCGCGGGAAAGCGGCACGGTCGCGCGGGACGACCAGGTCATTGCCGATGTCCGCCAGAAGATCGAGCTGACGGAAGAGGAAAAGGCCAAGCAGACCGCCCAGATGGAGGGAAAGGCCGAAGGCGACGAGGCCGTGCCGAGCTACATCCCCGAGGCCGAGACCAAGCTCGACAACGCGGAGATCTACGTCCGGCCGAACGGATTCGTCGGGCCGGTGCCGGTCGAAAAGCTCGATGAACTGCTGGTCGGCGCCGCCGTCGGCGACAAAAAAACCACGACCGTCGAGATCCCCAAGACGTATTTCCGCGCGGAGCTCCAGGGCCGCACGGTCAACATCGAGATCGAGATCAAGGATATCAAGTATCTCAAGCTGGCCGAGATGAACGAGCCGTTCCTGCAGCGCTACCAGGTGCAGAGCGCCGAGGAGCTGCGGGACCGCATCCGCGACAACCTGCAGGGCCAGCTCGAATCCCAGGTCCGCAACGACATGAGCGAGCAGATCTACAACCGTCTGCTGGAAAAGGCCCAGTTCGAGCTGCCGCTGGACATCGTGGGCCGCCAGGCCGGCAGCATTCTGCAACGCCAGTACATCAACCTGTTGTCGCGCGGCTTGAGCCGCCAGCAGGTGGACGAGCAGATGGAGCAACTGCGGGCCGGCAGCGAGGAGCAGGCCCGGCAGCAGCTCAAGACGTTCTTCATCATGGACAAGGTCGCGGAGAAGCTGGGGATCGAGATTAGCGACGAGGAGATCAACGGCCATATCGCCCGCGTGGCTCTCCAGCGGGGCCAGCGGCCGGAGAAGCTCCGCGAGCAAATGGAGCGCGACGACTCGCTCGCCCAGTTCCGCCTGGATGTGCGCCAGGGCAAATGTATCGGCAAGCTGCTCGAATCGGCGAACATCACCGAGCAAACGCCCGAAGAAAAGGCGGAGAAGAGCAAAAAGGCCAAGGAAGTGTGACGTTTGAAGTGGGGAGTTTCAAGCCAGAGGTCCGTATCGATTGTCCCGACTTAACCCTTGACACTTCAAACTTGAAACTTGTTTCGGCGGCAGCGGTAGGGTGGGGCTTGCTCCACCGAGATCCGCGTGATGAGAGAACCCGGTGGGGCAAGCCCCACCCTACGCCTCTCGTGAAAAGGATTGCGTGATGTCTGCAAGAGACGATTACCTGAGACATATCGAC
>VGYL01000440.1 GCA_016872975.1 Planctomycetota bacterium | reverse complement strand
CCAGTTCGGGCTGATGGCGCTGTTGGCCGGATTCTCCCGGATGTCGTAGTAGCTCACCTGCTCCACCGGCCGGCTGTCGCGGTAGCTCGTGTTGTTGAAGTAGCTCGGCCATGTCCCCATCACCCGCTCCCACTGCTTCTGGGTCACCTCGAAGACCCCGATGTAGAAGTCCTTCGACAGCGTCACCTGGTGCTGGGTCTCGTTGTCATAACGCCCAAGCTCGCCCGAAGGCGAACCCATCGTGAACGTCCCCGCCGGAATCCGGCGCATGACGAGTTTCGTGGTCTTGTACACATCCGACCAGCCACCCGACGGTACGGACGACAGATAGCTGACGGGGTAGCTCGTGGCCGAGGGGCCGGCGGAGAGGTCGATGACCAGGTACGTGCTGCCCGGTCCCGTGCTGCCGCCTGCCGTAATACTTAGCGTAGCCACGGAAGAGTTGGTCGCCCCGCCCGAACCGTTTACGCGAACGTAGTAACTCCCCGTGTGTCCGCTGGCCACGTTGCGCAACGTGAGATCCTTCGCAGTCTCCCCTTGGAGAACCTCTCCGTTCTGGTACCACTGGTAGGTCAACGTCCCGCTGCCGGCCGCGTCGACCGAGAAGGTCACAGTGTCGCCCGCCTTGGCCGTCTGGGACAGAGGCTGCCGCGTGATGCTGGTCGGAACTGTCGGCGGGGGAGCGCTCTCGTAGTGGTCGCTCCATTCCTTGGTGAACAGTCGGAACGGCGGGAGGCTGGGCAGTTCTCCGGTCTCGAAGCCGATAATGCTCAACCCGGCATTGACGTCCGCATAGGCTCCGAGCAGCCAGTCCGCCTCGGTCACGATGCCATCCACCATGGTCACCGCGCCCGAGAGTTCCAGCCGCGGGTCCGTGTTCAAGTAGATACCCGCCGCGCCGTAGACCCGAACGTCGATCTGTGGCACCAGCGACACGGTGGCGCGGCCCTCGCCGTTCAAGGTGTATGTGAAAGGAACCGTCTCCGTCGGGTCGATGTCCAACCAACGGTCCCACGTCGTGGAAGGGTTGTTGGTCCGGACGTAGGTCGCCGCCACCCTCATGCTACCGTACTGCCGGAATCCAACCCGCATATCCGCCGAAGCCGAAACATCCACCGTTGCGTTGGCTGTGATGGACGCCTCCAGTTCGATCCCGACCGGGACAACGCCGACGGCAAACCAGATCCAGTGGTTCCAGGACCACAGTTCGCGGTCCCATTCATCGCTGTACGCGCCGCTCATTTGCAGGCGCGGGACGCAGGCGATGTCCAGGTCGCCCGAGGCGCTCGCCTCGAATCGCTCGATTCGCGCCCCGGAGGTCTCCATGGCAACCTTCAGCCTGGAACGGAACTCGAAGCACCCTTCGGGGAGAGTCAACGTCAAACCGTCGGTCTGGAACAATGTCGTGCCGGACAGGTCGGTGCCGATGGTGGGCAGGTTGAATGTCTCGTCGAATTTCAGGGCGCGGATCAGGTTCCCGCTTCCGTCGAATTCGAGGAAGACGGCATCGCCCGGATTGGAGAAGGATCCGCTGACGATGAAGTCGGGCAGGGTGACTTCCGTGGTCTGAAGGGTCAGCATCTTGACCCCGGGGTTGTCGGTGACGGCGTCGATCCGGCGGTAGAAGATCTCGCTGACATGCGACGGGGCGAGGTTGGCGACAAGCTGTCCTGCGGCGAACACCGGGGCGGTCGAGTTCGTGTAGACGACGACGATGTTCGTCGCGGTCACCGTCTGGATCCGCCAGTCCTTGTCCGAATCGGCCATGCGGACCGGTCCGCCGAAGCGGGCGGCGAGCGTTGCCGCCGGCCCGTTCAGACGCTGGCCGGCGCGCTGCGCCTGTGGCGATCCGAAGATGAACATATCGGCGGCCGTGGAAATCGACTTCTCAAGTTCGAAACTCCACCTGTTTGTGGCCAGGTTGCCGACGGTGTCTCCGACGACGAGGGAAACGGCGACCATCTCACCGTACCCACCGAGCGCCGTGTCGCCCCCGAGCGTGAAGGTCAATCGGTTGCTGTTGATCGTAAGTTGAGTGTCGGCCAGGGAGAACGGCCCGTGAGCGCCAACGGAAAGTCGGATCGATCCGAGATCGATGCCGGTGAAGTCGTCCAGATCGATGGTCATCGTCGAGAATCGGGGCACCCCAAACGTGTTGTCCGCCGGTACACGCTGCGTGAGGGCGGGGGGTTGCTCGTCGAGCCGCTGGACCCGGTAGAACCGGCTGGTCCCGGAAACGAGGTCGAGTGCATGCTGCTGGGCGAGCGCGGCCGCCTCCGTCGGGTAGCCCGCAACGGGCGACCACTGGACCATGTTGGTCGATTCCTGAAGCGCGTAGCGGATGCCCGGATCCGTAGACCAGAGCAACCGGGGCGGCTGTTCGATTCCGCCCCCATCCGGCCCGGCAGGCAGGACAGTTAGAAGCGGCTCGGCAACGGCCATCGAGACCGCGACACCTGCGAACAGCGACAGGATACCAGCAATACGCATGCTCATGACCACCTCTCCCTCATCCTCCAGACAACAACGGAAGCCGACGCGGGCTCATCTTGATGGCGCGCAGCGCGTGCATTCGAGCGTAGGAGTCCCAGCACCGGTAATCAACACCTATTCCTGTGAGATTTCGACTGCTTCTGTCTCGACGAAAGTTGATCACTCCCTATCTGCCCCACCTCAACCCTCGGCCCCAAGAACTTCGGCTTGGTGCGCAGCAGCGACACATCCAGCACCGTCTTCACCCGTGCCGCCTGCTCCCGGAGCATGGTCCGCACGCTATGGATGGACCGCACGTCCTCAGCGTTGTAGCCGATGGCATCCACACCCCGGCGTCCGGCGATGTAGATAGCGCGCTCGTTGTGGAACCTCTGGGAGATGACCGTGACCTCGGACTGGCCGAAGACTTCCCGGGCTCGGACCACGGAATCCAGCGTGCGGAAACCGGCGTAATCGCAGTAGATCCGGTTCGTCGGCACCCCGGCGTCCGCCAGCGCCAGCTTCATGTCCGTCGGCTCGTCGTAGCCCTTGATGTGGTTGTCCCCGCTGACGATCAGGTAATCGACCTTGCCCGCCTCGAAGAGGCGAACGGCGGCCTTCATGCGGGTGATGAAGTACAGGTTGCGCCGGCCATCCTGCAGTGTGCGCGAACAGCCGAGCACCAGGCCGACCCGCCGGTACGGGACCTCGTCCACGGCGGAGTAAGTCCGCCCCTTGGCCGCCAGCCGGATCTCGGTAGCGGCGCTTACCATGGCCACGATGCACGTCACGCCAAGCCACACGCATGCCCAGACGATCCTGCGCGGCGTCCAGTGCCGGCGATCGAAGGCGCGCACGATCGAACGGACGAGCGAGTTCAGCCCGCCGATCATCGCCCTGATAGCCCTGCGCAGCATGATTGCGGACGGTACTCGCCACCTCCGACTTCGTCGAGCCCCGCCGAACATTCCTGTTGTGCCCACCGGCAGCGGCGTGTTGCCGGTCCTGCCGAACCCGGATATGTTCGCCGACATGAAACGACGGAAGCCGACCAGCCCGAGCCTGTCCGTGGCCGGCGAGACACGACCCGACGCCTTCCCCGTCCAGCGAGTGTCGCGCACCGGGAAGACCTACTACCTCGTTCAGCGGATATCGAAGACCGGCCGCCCGGCCTACACGTTCACCACCTCGGCCCAAGGCCAGCCCGCAGCTGTGATCCCCGAGGGCTATGAGGTCTACGAGAACGCCGAGGCCCAAGTTTTCCTACGAAAGAAGGTCACCCTGTTGGTGTCCGATGCGGAGATGGCCCTCATAGCGGACGCCCTGCGCGCCCAAGGTCCGGCGTGGCGATACTGGGTGGAGGCCAGAAAGGACACCGTCACGATTCATGAGGCCGGCGGGGACATGGAATCCCTCAGCGACATGTGCCGGACATTCCGAAGCCGCGGGCTCACCGATGATGAACGCCGCCGACACGCCAGCTACATGGCCGTCCTGCGCTTCACCCTTGTCGACCCCGAGACGCGGGAGTACGTAACCGAGCGGTACTGCTTCCGCGGCAGTGTCGACGACTGGATCCATATCGGCGGTCCCGGCCCCCTCGCCCCGCAATGCCGGAAGTTCATCCCGCACCTCGGCCGCGAATCGTTCTACGATCTCATCTGACCGCCCATGAAGATGTACATCCTGATCCGGGAATCGGTGCCGCTGGGCTTCGCCATGCTTGGGGCCGCACACGCATCCATGGCGTGCTACCTGAAGTTCAAGGACTCGCCGGAGGTCACTGCGTGGCTGTCCGGTCCGTTCTACAAGGTGGTCTGCAAGGTCGGCGACGCGGAGTTCGAGCGGGCGAAGGAGACGCCCGACAACGTTGTTCTGACCGAGTCAGCCCTCGGCAATATGGAGATCGCGATAGCGTTCAAGCCCCGGGAAGAATGGCCGCGGGCGTTCAAGTTCTTCCGGCTTTACCGGTAGCCCGTCCGTAGCGCGGCACCAAGCACCCTCGGATCTGTAACGGCGTTACACAACCACGGCGGCCCGGTTCCCCTTGGCGGCGTGGCTTAATCCGTGGGGCGGCACGGTTATAACTCCCTGACAGATTCGGCTGGCCCGGTCCGAACCACCCTGTGTAAAGGACAACTGCCATGAAGACCAAGGCCCTCAAGCTGCCGATCCGCGCCGTGCCCCAGTCGGACGACTGCGGCTGCGGCTACTTTGCCCTGAGCGCGGTCTACAGGTACTACGGGCTCAGCCCGCGGGCACTGAACCTGCGCGCCCTACTCGGCACCGACCACGCCACGCCCTACGGCCTGCCGGACGGGATACGCCGGCAGATCGCGGCGCGATTCCCTCGCATGAAGGGCACGCTGCCGCATGATATCTTTGCCGTGCTATATCGGCATGGCTTCCAGACCCGCATCGCGCCGTCCAGCTATGCGGCCTTCCGCCGCAGCCTGCGCCTGAACCTCCTGCACGGGCACCCGGCGCTCGCCCTGGTCGACGGCGTGACGCACTGGGTTGTCGTTTCGGGTGTCGATTCGGACGGCGTGTGGATCGTGGATTCCTGTGAATACGAGGATGAGAACGAGGTCTGCCGGCACACCTACCAACTCAGCGACACGGAGTACCAGGACCGCCGGACCGGGGAGATCCTGATATCCCGCCGCAAGAACGCGGGCGAGCGGTCGATGACCGATGTCGATTTCGCCCGGGAGTACCTTCGCGCCACACGGTTCTGCGCCCAGGCGCTCGGCGGCAAGATCGGCTCGGCACTTCGCCGACTGATCGGACGGTGACACACGACCCAACCACGAGGATTCCCGTGAAGACGATCCCAACCTACACCTTCGACCATGACCTTCCCCCGGCATCCCGCTGGGACGCCCTGCCTCAACGACTCCGCGATGCCGGCCGCCTTCTGGCTGGCCGGGCCTTCAAGGAGCTGACCTCTGCCAGCCCGCTGGCGTCGTCCGGTGTCGCGCTCCTGCGCCTGGCCACGAAATGGCGCAACCCCTACCGCGACGAGATCACGGGCGCGACCCGCGTGCTGGGGATCTCGACCGACCAGGCCATGGCTACCAACTTTCTCTACGAGCTTGGCGCTCTGGGGATGTACGGCCAGACCCTGTGGGGACGCCTCATCGCCCGGTTCCGTCCCTGGATTCACGCCTGCACCTCTGGGGCTGTGTGCGGTGCCAGACTCGGCATGGTACACGTGCGCTCGCTGGACTGGCCCCTGCGCGGGCTGGGCCGGCACACCTTGGTCATCCATCACATCAACGTCCCGGCGGGCGACTTCTACAGCGTGGGGTGGCCCGGATACAGCGGCGTGCTCTCCGGGTTCAAGCCGGGCAAGTTCAGCGCGACGATTAATCAGGCCTTCTGCCTGCAAACGCCAAACCTGAACTGGCCGCCCGCACACCTGCTGCGAACGGCGTTCGAGGAATGCGCCAGCTGCGCCGACGCCCTCTA
>VGYL01000439.1 GCA_016872975.1 Planctomycetota bacterium | reverse complement strand
TTAACGCCAATAAGGCTACGGGGTGACATTTTCATAACCTCCTGTTCTAGCGTAGCTTATGTCAAACCGAGGGACAAATCGTAGCGTTGTGGTACTAGGCCCCTCTAAGCCGTTTCCCGACGGCGCGGCTTGGCCGCACTTTGGCGCCGTCACTCGCGGATATCCCCGGCCGGTTTCCGGGCCGTCCCATAACGCCACGAATCGAAAACCACAGGATTAGGGAATTTCCGCAACAGGCCGGAGGCACGACCAGCCGTATATCGCGTATAGAGTCACGTGAATGTGACGTTTGGAGTGCGTTTTGGATCTTGTCCCGTGGGACACGGGACGTACGAAGTCTCAGGGATGATGCAAAGGGGTCCCACGCCGCCGTCGCCTGGGAGGGACTTCCGGCAGTGGATGGGGCTGCGGACCGTGGTCTTCCACGTCTACGGCCCGATAAAGAGGGGAAAACATGGCAACCACACGTGTTTTGATCGCCGACGATTATGCCGCTATCCGCACGGCCCTGACCCGGGCTTTGCGCGTAGAACCCGAAATCGAGGTGGTGGGCGAGGCCGCGGACGGGTACTCGGCCGTCTTGCAGGCCGGAAAACTCAAGCCGGACGTGGTGCTCATGGACATCAACATGCCCGGCCTGGACGGGATTGAGGCCACCCGCCGCATCGTTCGCCAGAATCCCGACATCAAGGTCATCGGGCTATCTGTGCATTGCTTCGAATTCTACGCCCGCAAGATGCTCGAGGCCGGCGCCCGGGCCTACGTTCTCAAGGATGGTGACATCGAAGAGTTGCTGGCGGTCATCGACGCCGTCAGCCGGGGTCTGACGTACGTCAGCGCGGAGGTCGCGGGCTTCGGCTGCGGCCCGTCGCGCTTGAAGATACCCCGCCCACTCTCACGCATCGGATAGCGCCGGAAAAGGGGACATTCTGCTTTTCGCTTTTCCGGAGACTGGAAAAGAGGACATTCTGCTTTTCCCCTGCCAAGAAGGAAAAGTAGAATGTCCCCTTTTCCTTTGCTTCCAGGGTGGCATCGCCAAGGCCAAAGGCCTTGACGATGGCCGTGTCGTGGGCATCTTGCCCGCGTGTGTCGAAGGCGCGAGCGCCTTCGAAGCGAGGGCCGGAGGCCCTCGACACGCGCGGGCGCTCGCGCTCACGACACTAACCATCGTCAAAGGCGGAGCCTTTGGCGATGCCACCCGCGGCAACGAGGGGCAAAGATGTGTAGAACGAGGAGGGCACGTCCGGCACGCTTAAGGTTCGCCTGGGCGTGGGGTCCCATGTGGCACAGCCGCCCTCGGCTGTGATCGAAAGGAACACCCCCGAGGGCGGGGGTGCCACATAGTTGGGGGCCCCGTGCCACCGGGCGCCTGTCCCCCTGAAGAACGTGTGTGAAAAGCCGGTTCTACGTGGCATCGGCTTGGGGTCCCCAACGCGGAATTATGCGTTGGGGGGCCCCTTCCAGCCCATGGATCATCGGCAGGATGGCGATGCCACGAACACCCCGAGGGCAGGATGCCCGTGCCACTTTTCACACACCCTCTGAAGGTCCGATTCTTGAACCAGGCCTGGGTTTGCGGCTGGCGTGGGGGCTGCCGCGGTGCTATGATGGCGGGGGTGCGTGGGGCCGCAGCGTCCCACGGGACAGGTGGATGCCCATGAGCTTTGACTTCGATACCGTACCCGACCGCCGGGAGACCGACAGCCTCAAGTGGGCCCGGTACCGGGGACGCGATGTGATTCCCATGTGGGTGGCCGACATGGATTTTCTGTCGCCGCCGGCGGTCGTGGAGGCGTTGCGCACGCGGGTGGAGCACGGGATCTTCGGCTACGCGACGGTGCCCTCGGAGCTTGTGCAGGTGGTGGTGGCCCGGATGCGCGAGAAGTACGGGTGGGAGATCGAGCCGTCGTGGCTCGTGTGGCTGCCGGGGGCGGTGCCCGGGCTGAACCTCGCGTGCCGGGCGTACGGCGAGCCGGGCGACGAGGTGGTGACGTTCACGCCGGTCTATCCGCCGTTCCTGACCGCGCCGCCGCAGTCCGGCCGGACCCTCAGGACCATCCCCCTGCGGCGGGAAGGGGGGCGGTACACCTTCGACGCCGAGAGATGCGCGCGGGAGATCTCCGCCCGCGCGAAGGTCCTGCTGCTGTGCAATCCGCACAATCCGGTGGGCCGGCGCTACGAGCGGGCGGAGCTGGAGCGGATCGCGAACCTGTGCGTGGCCCGCGACCTGGTGCTCTGCTCCGACGAGCTCCATTGCGACCTGATCCTCGACGGCGGGCCGCACGTGCCCATCGCGACGTTGGGCCCCGAGGTGGCGGACCGCACCATCACGCTCATGGCCCCGAGCAAGACCTTCAACGTTCCCGGGCTCAACTGCGCGTTCGCCATCATCGCGAACCCCGAACTTCGGGCGAAGTTCAAGAAGGCCCGGGAGGGCATCGTCCCCAGTGTGAACGCGCTGGGGTTCACCGCCTGCCTGGCTGCCTATCGCGACGGCGAGCCGTGGCGGTTGGCGCTGATCGACTACCTGCGGGGCAACCGGGACCTCGTCCAGCGGTTCATCCGGGACGAAGTCGAGGGCCTATCGATGGACGACGTGCAGGCGACCTACCTGGCCTGGATCGACGCCCGGAGGCTGAATCGCGACAAACCGGCCCTCTTTTTCGAGCGTTTTGGCGTCGCTCCCTACGACGGCCGGGATTTCGGCGCCACCGGCTTCGTCCGCCTGAACTTCGCCTGCCCGCGCGACCTGCTGCGGACAGGTCTTGCCCGATTGCGGCAGGCGGTGCGGAGCGTGGGGAGCGAGGCTCAGGCGCTGCCCTGAGACCGTCCGGATGTCCGGGAGTCGGGGCGGCGGGCGGCCTTGTCGAGGACTTGTTCATAGAAGGACTCGAGCTCCGCCGAGGCCCGTCGGGGCGCGAGCATGTCCATCCGTGCCGTAGCTCGTTGTCCAACCTGAGCCCGGATCTCGTCGGGCATGCGCCACACGCGGACGATCGCGTCACGCAGCGACGCGGCGCTACCCAGGGTGAACAGGAGTCCTGACTCTCCATCGGCGATCAGCTCATCGAAGCTGACCCCGTCGGGACCAATCACCAATTGGCCCAGACCCATCGCCTCCAGGCAGGTGTTGGGCAAATTGTCCGCCAAAGAGGGCAACACGACGGCATGCGCCGCCCGGATCACCGGCCTGAGTCTCTGCGGGGGCAGAGTCCCGAGATAATGCACGCGGTGCGGGCAGGCATGCGCCAGCGCCAGAAGCCGGCGCCCGGCCTCGTCTTGCCCGTCGGGACCCGCCACCACGAGATGGAAATCCGGCAATCCGGCCAGCAAGGGCCGGACGGCCTCCGCCAGCAGGCCGGCGCCTTTGTATCGCGATACGCGGCCGAAAAAGAAAAGATAAGGACGGAAAGGGGCTACCGTTTGCGCGGCCGAGGGATCTTCCGCCCGGGTGTCGATGTAGAAGGGGGGCGGTACCACGCGGACCGGAAACTGCATTTCGGACGAGATTTGATGGGCCAAGAATCGACTGGGGGCGTACACGGCCGCGGCACGTCGCATCGCGGCAAGCTCGAGGGCCCACATGATGCGTCTGTCGGCCGTGATGCGCACCCCCGCGGCGGCGTCCAGCATCGGACCATACGAGGACACGCGGACCACCACGGGAGCGACCGGGCGGCGCACCGAGAAGAAGCCACTCGCCATCCAGCTTGCCGCCTGAACGATGTCGAATCGTGACACCGAATGGCGCCGTCGGAGGGCGTGGTCCAACCCTTTGGCGATACGGCACATTTGCTGCGCGGTCGCGAATCGGCGCCGGCCGAGAAACGGCAGCAGGCCGTTGACCAGGCGCAACGACAACAGTCGGTGCGGCAACACACGCCGCACCTGGGCGCCGTGGTAGGAGAATTCGTCCTCCTTCTCGGATGTCACGAAAACCTCGACGTCGTGCCCCCGTTCGACCAGGGCGGGCACGAGGCGGCCGAGATATTGGGCCAGACCGCCCGCGAAATAGGACTCTGTGGCAAACTCCGGCGTCAGGAACGCGATTCGCATAGTGGAGAACCTGGATATGCTGCTTGCTGCTTGTGGCAGCATACGAAACACCGCTATTGGTGAACGGTTGTGCTTCGCTCAAAGCTCTACGGCTGGGCGCACGCCGGCATTCCGCGCCAAGGCCGCGTCCAGCAATTCTACCGACAGGCGATAATATCGGAAGGTACTTTCTGGATAAAACCGATGATGATGATATCGGTACCACGTTTTCGGCTGAATGACTAGGTCGTGTAGACGTTCCTCCAGATGGACCCCGTCAGCCGCCAGTACCTTCAGGCCGAACTCAGAAGCGGCACGATAGGTATCCGCATTGGTCCTGTTGAACGGTGCAATGAAATACCGGACCGGTTTTCTGGGAAAGAGGCGGCCCAGAAGCTCGAGTCCCTCGGCCATATCCCTGCATTGCTCGGCAAGGGTCATTGTCGAGTAGTCGGTGTGAAACAGGCCATGCAGGGCGATCTCGTCCGATGACTCGCGCAAATAATCAATCAGGTCTTCTCGCTGCTCAAAGTGCATCCCTTGTGACAACTGACGGATGCGATCATTGGGAATTTGCCCGAGGGGCGGTTCGCCATCGTACTGCGCCTCTTCGGACCCACATCGGAACTGTCCCCAAGTCCGTCCACGCAGCACAATGCCGTGAAGCTGGTCATGCCCATACCGGTGAAAGACCTCACAGAACGCGCGGAAACGGTCCAAGGGACTGTCGGGCGACACATCGTCATTTCTGAACCGCGGTCTGGACACGTGTCGCAAGGCACCGGACAGAGCATCTCTGAAAGAGGAGATACACTGTGCCCACGATCTCGTGCGCCGGATGAAATCTGCGTTCTCCCTTCCCGCACCGCGTACCTCGTCAACGTGTGCCTCGCACCAATCAAAAGCTGCGCGGAAATCCTGCCATGTTCGGCTCCGCACGATCCATCCGTTGCGCCTGTGATCGATCACCTCACGGACGACACCGACATCGGTGCAAACAGGAAAACACCCCGCCGCCATGCTCTCCAGAAGCGGTAATGGAGTGCCCTCGTGTTTCGACGTGATGGCATAGATGTCAAGTTGATTATAGAACCGATTCATCTGGGAATGCGAGAGTCCCCCCGTAGCCAGCCGCAACGGGAAATGGCCGGCGCACGCGGGTTCGAGGATGTCCCGAACCCCTTTGATCCTGTCGCGTGAGTCTCCGGCCCATCCGATCACCAGCGGGCCGTTTCTGTCTCGCTCCAGGCGGAACCGTAACGGATTGACGCCGTTTGCCGCCCGGAAGACACGGGGACGACACGGCTTGATGCTCTCATAGAGGCCCGGCGAGGTGCAGACCACGGTGCCGGCATCCCGAAGGTGCCGGTGAACCATCTCTTGCGGGGAGCAAGGTCCGTACGCGGGATCGTCTTCCCAGCGGTGGCTCGAGACTTCTTTGACAATCCCGTCCGGATCGAATCCGAATCGCTGGTGGTACGTTTCTCCCCAGAAGAACACGTAGACAAGATCATAATCTCTGGGCGACAGCCGCGGGGTCTCGTGCACATAGCGAATATCGAAGACAAACTCGGTGCGAAGATGGCGCGAGATCTCGCGCGCACACTGGTCAAACGCCCATCCTCGCCTGTCCGCAAGCATCAGGATTCTGGGTCTGCGGCGTCCGCCCATCGCCCGGGAGAGCCCGAAGCGGATCTGATCGCCAAGAACCCGGATATGACGTCTCATAGGCCTCATGTCAAATGCCTGCCCACATCACGACGTTTTTCTCGAGACATTCCGGCATTGTCCGATCCTGCAACCGGAGGAGAATCCGATGCATCCATCGGCTAATCTGCAGTTGGCGCGCCAGGCGGTTGCCGCGTTCCCACCGCGGTAGATGTAGGCGGGGGGACGCGAATCCTGCGGTTCA
>VGYL01000438.1 GCA_016872975.1 Planctomycetota bacterium | reverse complement strand
GGAGTTGATCCTGGTGCTGATCATCCTGTCCACCGTGCTGGCCCTGGCGGCGCCGTCGCTGCGCGGGTTCTTCGCCTCGCGCCGCATCGACGGCGCCGCGGCCCAGATCCTGGCGCTGACGCAATGGGCCCGCTCCCAGGCCGTCAGCGAAGGGATCGTTTACCGGCTCAACTTCGACACGCGGGATGCCACCTACTGGCTGACGGCCCAGAAGGCCGGGGCCTTCGAGCTGCTCGACACCGAGCTGGGGCAGGTGTACCGGCTGCCGAAGGACATCGAGCTGGAGCTGGAGGATATCGAGCAGAAGGACAAAGAGGTCTTCCTGGCGTTCACGCCGTACGGAACCGTGACGGCCGGCCTGATCCGGCTCACCGATCGTGCCGGGCGGGTCGTCGAAGTAAGCTGCCCCAGCGTAACCGAAACGTTTTCCATCGTGGAACCGAGGCAGACGACCTATGGCCGGTATGCATCCAGATAGGATAGATCGTCTGACGCACGCCGCTCGTGACTCGTGGCGCGTGACCCGTGGCTCGGGTCGTGGGGCACGCGCCGCGAGGTACCCGCGCGGGACGAGCCGCGCCGGAGGTTTTACCTTTGTCGAGCTGCTGGTCACGGTGACGCTGATCTCCATTCTCCTGCCGATCGTGATGCAGACGATCAGCCTGTGCACGCGGGTGGCGGGACAATCGCGGCGGGAGATCGAAGCGGTCTCGCTGGCCAGGGCCAAGCTCACCGAGCTGACCGCCGCCCAGGACTGGGAAAGCGGCAGCAACCGGGGCGATTTCGGAACGGACTGGCCCGGCTACGAGTGGACGATCGGCATCGCCAACTGGGCCTACGATACCGCCCTTCGCCAACTCGAGGTGACCGTCTCCTGGAGATCAATGGGCCGGCAGCGCACCGTCACCCTGAGCACGCTGGTGTACCCGCAGGAATAGGAACATGACCCTTCAGGCAGGACATCCTGGATCGAGCAATGGGACGCCCCCCCGAAGGCCGATTCCCCGTGCTCGTCGTCTTGCCTCCGCAGACCCCCATCCTCCATGCTCCATCCTCCATCCTCCATTCCGCGGGGGTTTCACCCTGCTCGAGCTGGTCGTGGCCATGTCGCTCATGGTGGTGGTGGCGTCCTGCCTGTACACGGCGTTGTACACGGGTTTTCGGGCCTATCGCAACGCCCAGACGGCGGTGGACCCCACCGCGGCGGCGATCAACGTGATCGAGCTGCTCAAGCAGGATCTTTTCGGCGTCCTGCCGCCCGGCGGCACCCTGGCCGGCGCGTTCATCGGCACCGACGCCGGCGGCGCCAAAGGGGTGGACCTCGACAGCCTGGAGTTCTACACGACCCATCTGTTCACGGGAGGCGAGGAAGGGGTCGGCGGCATCGGCAAGGTCGCCCTGCTTCTGGAGGAGGACAGCGAAACCAATGACGGCACCTACCTGCTCCTGCGCCAGGTCACGACGAATCTGCTGGCGCCCCGGCAGGTCGACGTCCTCGAACAGGTGCTGTGCCGCAATGTCGTCTCCCTGAATCTGCGGTACCACGACGGGTCCGCCTGGCTCGACGAATGGGACTCGACCGCGGACGCGAACAGCCTGCCGCGGGCGGTGGAGATCGATCTGCAGCTCGCGCGGCACGACCAGCGCAGCCGGGAGCCCCAGAAACGCCGGCTCCTCCAGAGCTTCGTCATCCCGTGCCAGACCGCCGCCACGGAGGACCAGTCCGCGACGAGCGGCTCCTCAACCGGCGGCACGACCAAGAGCGGAACGTCCACCGGTGGCACGACCCAAACCTCAACGCCGGCGACAACGACGGGCACAAAACGATGAGACGCCACAGAATGGGACAATCTGGGATATCATCCGACGCTCGGCGGGCGGCAGCGCCAAGGCCTCCGGCCTTGACGATGGTTTTCCCCTGTGCAGTCCCGCTCTCGTCAAGGGCACAGCCCGTGGCGCTGCCGCCCGTTGCGACCCGTGACCGGGGCCACGAGACAGGGACCCCAAACGCGAACGGATGCGTTTGGGGACCCTCACGAGCCACGGGTCACCCGCACGGCACGGTCCTGATCGTCACGCTCTGGGTGGTCCTGGTCCTGGCGGGACTGGCCCTGGTGTTTGCCCGCTCGGTCCGAGTGGCGGCGGCTGTCTCGGCCAACCATGTCGCCTCGCTGCAGGCCGAGTGCATCGCCACCGGCGCCCTGGCGTACGTCATGGCCAGGATCACCGAGACGCTAGAGACGGGCGTCGCCGACACGAGCGACGCGTACGAGGCCATGCCGGTGGGGGAGGAGGGCTATTTCTGGGTCCTGCAGTCCAATCTGGAGAGCGACCAGGAGCTGCAGTTCGGCCTGACGGACGAGGCCGGCAAGATCAATCTCAACACCGCTTCGGAGGAGATGCTGCTGAAGCTGCCGGGCATGACGGCCGAGCTGGCGGCCTCGATCATCGACTGGCGGGACACCGACAGCGACGTCACCGCCGGCGGCGCCGAAGACGAGTACTACCTGCTGCTGCCGACGCCCTACCACTGCAAGAACGGGCCCCTGGAGACGGTCGATGAGGTCCTGCTGATCAAAGGGGCCTCAGCCGACCTGCTCTACGGCGAGGACACCAACCTCAACGGCATCCTCGATCCCCAGGAGAACGACGGCGACCTGAGCGACCCGCCCGACAATGCCGACGGCCGACTCGATCGCGGGTTCTACCATTACGTCACCGTGTACAGCACCGAGTCCAACGTGGACGCCGAGGGCAACTCCCGTATCAATATCACCGATGCCTCCGCCGTCTCGCAGGTCCAGACGCTGCTGGAAGAGACGTTCAAGGAGGACCGGGCCCTTGAGATCATGATCGCCAGTGGCCTGAGCTCGAGCCAGAGCTTCTCCAGTATCCTGCAGTTTTACTACCGGTCGCGGATGACCTTCGAGGAGTTCTCCCAGATCGCCGACCGGCTGACCACCAGCAGCGAGACGACGCTCCCGGGCCTGGTGAGTGTGAACACGGCGCCGAAGGAGGTCCTGCTGTGCCTGTCGGGCCTGGAGGAGGCGGATGTCGACGCCCTGCTGGCCTACCGCAGCGCCCACAGCGACACCGAGCAGCTCAACACCATCGCCTGGGTGACGGAGGTGCTCGATCAGACCAAGGCCACCGGCATCGGCAGCTACATCACCGTTCGCTCGTACCAGTATTCCGCCGATATCGTCGCGTTGTCCGCCAACGGGCGGGCGTTCAAGCGCTACAAGGCGGTCATCGATACCCAGGGGACGCCGCGCGTGGTCTACTGGAGGACGCTCACGCACTTCGGATGTCCCCTGGATGCCCAGATCGTGGCGGCCCTGCGAAAGGGGCAGCCTCTGACCGACGCGGGATTCACGTGGCGTTGACGGAGGTTCGGCCACATGAAGAGGAATGGATAGGACATGGCAATGGCAGGCATACGCCCCAACGTGAAAGGGCCATCCGTGAAGCGGACCGCTCTATTGGATAGCCTGGTTTCAGACCTGAAGGCGCGGCTCGGCACGGCCCGCACGGCCTTGACGAACCGCCGCACCCGGATCCTGGGATTGGCCCTCGACGAGACCGGCGTCGTCGCCACGGAGCTGTCCGTCCAGTCGGGCCGCACCGAAGTGCGCCGGACCGGCGAGCTCCTGTGGGGTGAGGAGATCAAGGAGGACAACGCGACGATCCTGGGACAGCGCCTGCGGCACTTCCTGCGCGAGCAGGGCTTCTCCGCCAGGCGAGCGGTGGTCGGCTTGGCGGCCAAGTGGGTGTTGACGAAGGAGATCGATGCCCCGGCGGCCGCCCCCGATGTCCTGGCCGGCATGCTCAGCATCCAGGCGGAACGGGCGTTCTCCCTGAGCGCCGAGGAGCTGATCTTCGACTACTGCGGCCGGAACAATCCCTCCGAAAAGACGCCGATCCTGTTGTTGGCCGCCCGGCGCCAGATCGTCCAGCGCATTCAGGAGCTGACGGCGGCCGCCGGCTTGCAGGTCCAGGCCATGACCATCTCGGCGCTGGCGTGCAGCAAAGCGCTGTCGCCAAAGGCGCCGGCCTCCTGGTACGGGCTGTACACCCGGCCGACGTACTGCGAGTTCTGGGCCCAGTCGCAGGGCGGCCCGCGCTTCATCAAGCACGTGCCGATGGGCAAGAACGGGACTCCGGTCGCCTATGCGGACTTGCTGGCGTCCACGGTCGAGCGTCTGGTGCTGCTGTCGCCCGTGCCGGGGCAGGCGCCGCCGCATCGAATCACGGCGTATGACGCCTGCGGCCTGTCCGACGAGCTGATCGACGGGCTCGACCGGCGGCTCGGACCCCAGATCTCGGTCGCGAACGGGCGGACCGAGCTGCTGTCCCAGGGGCTCGGCCTGCGCGATCATCCCGACGGGGCCCGCGCGATCGCCGCCGCCGCCGTGGCGCTGACCGGCGCGGGGACCCAACGGCCCCCCATCGACTTCCTCAATCCGCGCATCGGCGCCAAGAAGGTGGCCAGCCACAAGCGGGTTGTCACCTGGGGCGCCGCCGCCGCGGTGGTCTGCCTCATCGCCTTGGTCGTCCTGACCGTCGTTTGGCGCGGACGCAGCCAGACGCTCGCGGCCGCCAACGCCTGGCTGAAAGAGAACGACAGCCAAATTGCCGTCGCCCAGGAGATGATGGATCGCTACCGCTACGCCAGCAGTTGGTACTCCCAGAAGCCCTGGTTCCTGGAGTGCCTCAAGGAGCTGACGACGGCATTCCCGGAGCAGCCGTCCATCTGGGCCCGGAGCCTGGCTCTGAATGAGAACGGCACCGGATCGCTGGTCGGCAAGACCACCAGCGAAGCCAGCTTCCATGATGTCCTGGACAAAATGAACAAGAATACGGCGGTCTTCTCGGACGTCCGGATCATCTACTACCGCGATGCCGGACGCGATTCCCGGGAGAAAGAATACGCCATCAGCTTCAAACTACGAGGGGTGCGCTAACATGGGTCTGTCCAAACGTGAACGCCTGATCGTCCTGTTGACCATCCTGTCGGTAGGCGCCCTGGCGGGCGACCGGCTGGTGCGGGCCCCCATCGCCAATCGGCTCGGCGCCCTCCGCAACGACCGGGACCAGGCGCTGGCCCAGGTCGAAAAGGCGAAGATCCTGCTCCAGCAACGCGAGCAGGTGGCGCGCAAGACGGTGCTGTGGAACGACGCCGAGGCGGAAAGCGGCGTCGCCCGGGCGTTGGAGCGGTGGTCCCGGGAGGCCCGTCTGACGCTGACATCGGTCACGCCGGACCGCATGGCCGGCGACAAAGGGGTGAGGGAGATCGTGTTCGTGGTCGCCGGGAAAGGCCCGCTGGACGCCCTCGCGTGGTTCCTCTACCAGGTGGAGACCTCGGACCTGCCGCTCAAGGTCAAGTCCATGCAGATCGGCTCTGCCAGTGAAGCCGGCGACAGCATGTCGCTGGAGCTGCGCCTGTCCACCCTGTATCTGGCCGCGGACGAAAAGTCCTCCTCCAAACCATCGCAACCGAGACGAAAAGAGACGAACGATGAAGACCTACTTCTGTAGCAAGGAAAAAGGGAAAAGGAAGAAGGAAGAAGGAAGATGGGAAGAGTCCCCGGCCGGCGCCTCCCGCGCGGTTTCGCCTTTTCTCTTCTCACGGCCTGTCTTCTTCCGGCACACGTTGCGTCGTTTTACCTTTTTCCTTTTTACTTTTTCCCTGTTTCTCTGGCCGGTTGCCGGCCACGGCCAGAGCTCCTTCCGCCGGGACCGGGACTCGGATCGTTTCCGTCGCAGCGTCACGCCTGCGCCGGGCGCGACCCGACCCGGGTCGGGGGGGGCGCAGGCGTCGGCGCCATCGAGCGCGGCGAGGGCCGAATTCATGCGCCGGGACGGGGCGCCGGCGGGGACGACCGCGCCGGCGGGAAGCTCCCAGGAGACGACCGGCCGCATCACGGGACCGGCCGAGCCGAATGTGCCTGC
>VGYL01000437.1 GCA_016872975.1 Planctomycetota bacterium | reverse complement strand
TAAGCACTCGGAGAACGTGGTCGCCTATGCCGTCGGGATCGCCCGGACGATGGAGCTGGGACCCAAGTACGTGGACCTGATCCACCGGGCGGCCATGATCCACGACATCGGCAAGATCGGCATCCCCGACGCGATCCTGTTCAAGCCGGACCACCTGACGCCGCACGAGCGGCGCATCGTCGAGCAGCACCCGATCATCGCGGTCCGCATCCTCGAGAAGATGAGCTTCCTCGAAAACGAGATCGCCATTGTCCGGCACCATCACGAGAAATGGAACGGCCAGGGCTACCCCGACGGCCTGGCCCGGACCGCGATTCCCCTGGGGGCCCGGATCGTGGCCGTCGCCGATACGCTCGACGCCCTGACCTCCAACCGCGCGTACCACACCTCGCGCACGGTCGGCGATGCCCTGCGGCTGCTGAAGGACGCCTGCGGCTACGACTTCGATCTGACCATCGTCGTGGCGATGGCCACCTGGGCCGAGGACGTCGCCCGGCGGCTGGGAACGACGCTGGACAGCCTCGCCGCCGAGGACCTGCTCGCCGCGGTGGAGACCCAGGAGTTTGTCCCGGTGCGGGATCTGGAGGACATCGTCATCGGCGAACCGGCCGTGGCGGAATAGGGGAAAAGGCCCGGGGCGGGAAATTCCAAATCCCAAATTCCAAATCCCAAACAAATCCCAAGGCTCAAAATCCAAAATTCAAAACAGGTTCCGCTTTGCGGCGCCAGCGTTTGGGTCACGGCAATGATGTCATTGCGAGGAGCGCAGCGACGAAGCAATCTCCTCGGTGACAGGTGGAGATTGCCGCGCTCGTCGAGCCTCGCTCGCAATGACATGTTTGTTTGGGATTTGGAATTTCTCCCCGGTACTGCATCCTGGTAGAACGTCCGCCCCTTCTTTTGCTTGAGACCCCGCCCGATCTGGGGTACATTGCTCCCCCAGGGACGCCGGTCGCGCCCGGCGTAGGCGTGTGCCGGTGCTTCGGAATTGTGGTTCAGTGCAGGAGACGATCATGTCCGCACCTCAAGTCAACCGCAGGGAGTTCATCGGTCTGACCACCGCCGGTCTCGTGGGCAGCGCTTTGGGCGTCGGCGGTTCGGGCGCCGCCGGGGCCGTGCGCGAGGAGTGGGACGCGGCCCGGCCGCTCGTCCGCACCGGGCGGGCTCTGACGGTGCAGCCGGTGCTGATGTATCGCGTGGCCCAGAAGAGGCCGGCGACCTCCTGGAAGTCCTGGGGCGGCGTGCAGAGCGATCCGGCCGCGGCCGCGGAGGCGCAGCGGATCACGGAAGAGCTCAGCGATCTTGCCGCCCGCGCGGACCTGCCCCTGGACATCCGGCCGATCGTCCCGGTCAAATCCGCCGCCGAAGCCGCGAATGTACACGCGCGGGACTACGATGTGGTCCTGGTCTACGCCGCCTCGGGCGGGGGCGACCTGCTCAAAGCCTGCTTTGCCCGCCAGAAGGAGCGGGACACGATCCTCTTCGTCCGCCACCGCTCCGGCACCGCCTACTACTGGTACGAGGCCCTGAGCACCCGCTACCTCCAGACCGGCCGGCCCGCCGGGAACGCCAATCTCCCGATGGGCTTGAGAGAAGAGCCGATCGGGAGATCGGCGTTCCCAGGCAGCGTCCACGTGGAGGATGTCGTGGTCGACGACTATGGCGAGCTGCTCTGGCGGCTCCGGGCCCTCTATGGGCTCAAGAACTTCATCGGGACCCGCATCGTGGCCCTGGGCGGTCCGTGGGGCAAATACTCGCCCGAGGCCCCCGAGGTCGCACGGCAGAAATACCGGTTCAACATCATCGACGTCTCCTACGACGCCATTGCCGGCCGCCTCCAGGCGGCGCTGCAGGACCGCGACACGGTCGCCGCCGCCCAACGCTGGGCCGAGGCCTACCTCGCGGTGCCCCACACGACCCTGGCGACCCCGAAGGAGTTCGTGACGAACGCCTTCGTGCTCTACGGCCTCTTCAAGGCCCTGCTGCGGGAGCACGACGCCACCGCTTTCACGATCCGCAACTGCATGAGCACGATCATGCCCATGGCCCAAACGACGCCGTGCCTGACCCTAGGCCTGCTCAACGACGAGGGCCTGATGGCCTTCTGCGAGTCCGATTTCGTCATCATCCCCGCCGGCATCCTGCTGCACCACATCTGCGGCCGGCCCGTCTTCCTGCACAACTCGACCTTCCCGCACGACGGCGTCGTGACCTGCGCCCATTGCAGCAGCCCGCGCCGCTTCGACGGTGTTCGTTACGAGCCCGCGACGATCGTGACGCATTACGAATCCGAGTACGGCGCCGCCCCCAAGGTCGAGATCCCGGTCGGCCAGCAGGTGACGTTCGTCGATCCCGAATACAGCACCGGCCGCTGGCTCGGCTTCACGGGCATTGTCAAAAGCAACCCCTCCTACGAGGTCTGCCGCTCCCAGCAGGACGTCGCGATCCAGGGCGACTGGAAGAAGCTGATCGACGAAGTCCGCGACTCCCACTGGATGATGGCCTACGGCAACCACCTCCAAGAACTCGCCTACGCCACCCGCAAACTCGGCATCCAGTGGTCCGATCTGTCGGGATCGCCATAGATGCTCACGAAAAACCCAAAGATCACCACGAAAACCCAAAGATGCGCACCCAAAAACACGTGAGCATCTTTGGCGGTTGGAAGCGTAGAACTATGCCATACTGAAATAATGGGGTATACCCTCCTGCCGCGAGGTCGCCCAATCTCCTGCTCGTTGCCGGTATTTTGGCTCCGTCGGTCATCTTATGAGAAAAAGCGGGCGCAAGGGCCGGCGGCCTCCGATGCCACCGGCCCTTGTCCGTTTGCCAAGTAGTTCCTGGATGCTACGGTTTCGCGGGCGGGTTCTCCTTCTCGTAATAGGTCATGAAGACCTTCAGGTCCTCGATGTCCACCTTGCCGTCGCCCCAAGCGTACGGCCCGATGTCGCAGGGCGTCTTGTTCGTGCCCCAGTTGTCGATCAGCATCACCAGATCGACAAGGTCCACCTTGCCGTCACCGTTGAAGTCGACAATGGGGGTAATCGGTGCCAGCCAGTAGCCGTCCATACCGGCCGACTCATTCCAGAAGTACAACGTCCCCCCGTCAGGTGAAATAAGTGCTCGTCCACAATCTCTCAAGGGCCCGTTGACCATCGGCCCGAGATTCACCGCTGGCTGCCACGGTTCGGAGAGAGTTGCTCGCCTCGTCATCCAGAGGTCACCCCTCCCATACCCGCCGGGCCGGGGCGTATCTGACTCGTTATAGGTGTCTGCAAAAAGGAGCAAGAGGCCGTCCGGCGAAAGGGAGAACATCTGCTCCTCGTACGGACTGTTGACCGCAGGGCCGAGGTTCACCGGGTCTCCCCATGGATCGTTCAGAGAGGCGCGTCGTGCCACGTAGATATCGCTTCCTCCGTATCCGCCAGGCCGGTATGATATGAAATAGAGCTCACGCCCATCTTGCGTTATCCAAGGTTCACCATCGACCGAGGAAGTGTTTATCTTGGGTCCTGCATTCACTGCTTTCCCCCATGGGCTTTCCTTGGTGGCCCGCGTCGTAACATAGGTATCCCAAGAGCCATAGCCGCCAGGCCGATTAGAGTTGAAGTAAAGGGTTAGTCCGTCGCCCGATGTGGATGGCATGGACTCGGCGCTCGAAGTGTTGACCTGAGGGCCGAGATTCTCTGGGGCGCCCCAATCATCGTTGATCGAGGCGCGCCTTCGCACGTACAAGTCGCCGCTCCCGTACCCTCCAGGCTTGATGGACTCGCCGTAGACTTCCAGACCATCATAGGAGAAAAAGAGGATTGAGTCTGTGTCTGGCCACTCGATTTTCACGGTCTTGCCAAACGCGAAATTCGCGTGCGCTGGCGGCGCGTCCAGACCTGAGAGCAGGCCAAAACCAAGCAGTGACATTGCCAACATCGGAATTTCAAACGCTTTCATCTCACACCGTCCCTTCTGCCCGAAGGCAACACATAGAACTGGAATCCCGTTGGCTCGCCCTCCAACAGAGAAGGCGAGTTGATATCCAAAAGGACCGTCGATAGCGCCACGGAGTCTCCGGGGCGTGGCATTCCGAGAATCTGAGGACGTCTTCCCGCCGAGGATGACGGAGAACTGCCTCATATCGGCCTGGGCCTTCTCGCGTTCGTGCAGGTAGTCGTAGTACTGGGCCCGGCTGGAATGGGCGTAGGCATCCTGGGGGTCCACCCCGATACGGCGGGTGTATAGATCGACGACCTCCCGGTAGTGCTCCTCCAACGTCCGGCCCGAACCGAGCGCTTCGACCGTCGAGACCTTCGGGTCGAGATCAGCGGTCCAAATCTCGAAGTACGGCGCGCCCAAGGTGTAGACGAGCTTCGTTCGGTCCGGGGACCAGGAGGCAAAGGTGATCTGGCCGCTAAGGACCTTGGCCGGCTGCGGCCGGTCGAGCCGGTAGACCCACAGGGCCGTCCGGTCCGACGAGACGTTGTTGCCGCCCATGCAGAGCTCGTCACCCTGGGGCGACCAGGAGGCCCCGCCCCAGCCGACCGGGCAAGGCACCGGCCATTCGGCGACGATCTTCTGGGACGTCAGGTCCTTGACTTTCAGCGCTGCGCGTTCCAGACAGGCCACCCGCCGGCCGTCGGGCGAGACCGATGGCCAGGCATTCGTGCTGGCGGCCACGATCTGCTTGGGCTGGGCATCCGTTCCAGTGATGGAGATGGAGCACAGTTTCTGGTCCCCGTGAGACCGGAAATAGACGGCTCTGGAATCCTGGCTCCAAGACGGCCAACCGCCGGCGGCCAGCCGCCGGGGTTCCGTGCCATCGGCCTTCATGAGCCACAATTCCTCATCCTTCACCGGACGGTTCGCGTTCTTCCGTTCGGGTCGGGCGAACTCCTCCAGCCGCAGGGTCGGGCAGTCGCGCACGAAGGCAATGTACTTCCCGTCCGGTGACCACCTCGGGTCTTTGCCGGGAACGATGAGCAGGTCCGTCTGATTCGTAGCCGGGTCAAAGACCGCCACGCCACTTCGGCCCTGTACCCCCAGACTGAAGGCCAGCTTCTTACCGTCTCCAGACCAGTGGGCGCTGAAACCGTCAGTGGTAAGCCGGCGGCCCCTGGCACAGAGTCGGTCGCGGACCTCCTGAGCTTCCATCATCGCCAGGAAGGCCGGTCCCTCAGGCTCCTGACCCGGCCGATGCCAGGATCGACCGCTCGCCAGCGTGTCAAACACGTACTTCATCGACCAGTACTGGAATTCGTTGCGCGCTGTCGGAGTGCGGCCCACGATCTCGGCAAATACCATGCCGGCCTGCTCGTAGTCGCCCAAGGCGGTCAGGGCACAGAAGAGATGGTACCGGAAAACAACCTGATCGGGCGCGCGTTTGAGACGCCCCGGGGTCTCCGTTACGACGCGTTGGTAGTCGCCCATTCGCAGGAGCGTCTCCGAACGTTCGCTGGCCAGAGCCAGATAGGATGGATCGTTCTCGGGCGTCAGTGCCAGCACCGTGTCATAATCCTCAAGTGCCTCTGGGTACCCGCCCAGCTCGCGCCAGGCTGCCGCACGCAGAGAGTACCCCAGCGGGTCGCGTGGACGCAGGATGGTCATGCCCAGGGCATCGTCCTTCAGCTTCCCGTACGTGCGGGAAGCATAGTACGTGTACGCCCGCAGGCGACGAGACTCGTAATGCGCCGGGTCAAGCTGCAAGGCCTTGTCAAGCGCGCCAAGCTGCTCCTTGATGGTGAGGGCGCCCATGGCCTGCAGGAAATACGCTTCAGCGGTTTCCGGCAGCAGTGCCTCAGCCTTCTGCCGGTGCGTTTCGGTCTCCTGGAGCTTCTCGGCATTGGGCGACTCGCTCTCCCACAGGATACGCGCCATGAGGGAGTGAGCCGCCCCGGCGATCTCCGGCTTCTCATCAAGCAGATTGCCCAGGACAGCCATCGCCTCTTTGGAGCGGCGGTTGTCCAC
>VGYL01000436.1 GCA_016872975.1 Planctomycetota bacterium | reverse complement strand
CAGCCGGGCCAGGCCGGTCACCCGCTCGCAGCGCATCGGGTTGCGCTTGTACGGCATCGCGGACGAGCCGACCTGGTGCTTCTCGAACGGCTCTTCCATCTCCTTGAGATTCGCCAGCAGCCGCAGATCGTTGCAGACCTTGTGCGCCGACTGGGCGACCGAGGCGAGCACGTTGACGACCAGCGTGTCCAGCTTGCGCTGGTAGGTCTGGCCGGTGACGGCGCAGAGCTTCTTGAAGCCGAACGCCTCGGCGACCATCTTGTCGAGCCGCTTGACCTTGGCGTGATTGCCGTCGAAGAGCTCCAGGAAGGAGGCCTGCGTGCCGGTGACGCCCTTGACGCCGCGGAACGGCAGGGTCGCGATCCGATGCTCGATTTCCTCCAGATCCATGGCGAACTCATAGGCCCAGAGCGTGGCCCGCTTGCCGACCGTGGTCAGTTGGGCCGGCTGGTAATGCGTGAACGACAGCGTGGGCATCGCGCGGTACTCGGCGGCAAACCGGCCCAGCAGATCGAGCACCGCCGCGACCTTGCCGGCGAGAATCCCCAGACCCTCGCGCATGAGGATCAGGTCGGTGTTGTCGGTCACATAGCAACTCGTCGCGCCGAGGTGGATGATCGGCGCTGCCTTCGGGGCCACGTCGCCGAAGGTGCGAATATGCGCCATCACATCGTGGCGCAGCTCCCGCTCGTAGCGGGCCGCCTTCTCGAAGTCGATATCGTCGAGGTGGCGAGCCATCTGGTCGATCTGGCCCGGCTTGATATTCAGGCCGAGCGATCTCTCGGCTTTGGCCAATTCCAGCCAGAGCCGCCGCCACATGCCGAATTTCTTCTGAGCGCCGAACAGCGCCGCCATCTCGGGCGAAGCGTTCCGCTCCACGAGGGGACTGGTGTAGATGCTTCTTTCTTGGGGCATTGTCATTCCTTTTCGGTGCGGGCCGTCGAGGCGTCCTACAGGACATATAGGACGAATGGGACGAATAGGACCTATGAACGGCCCGCGAGCTTCTTCTCGCGCTGGGCGAGGAGCGTTTCGATTTCGTCAATATCCTGCCGGCTCAGGTTCCAGTCGGCGGCGCCGACGGTCTCGGCGATCTGGCTGGGCCGGCGGGCGCCGACGATGGCGGCGGTGACCTCGGGCCGGCGCAGGACCCAACTGACCGCCAGTTGGGCCACCGTTCGGCCGTGACGCTCGGCAGTCTTCTTGAGGCCTTCCACCAGCTCCAGCGCGGCCGAAAACGCCGGCTCCTGAAACTCCGGCGCCCGCAACCGATGGTCGTCCGGCGCCAGGGCCGCCAGCCGCGCGTGGCTGAACTTGCCGGTCAGCAGACCCCGCTGCATCGGGCTGTAGGCGACGACGCCGATAGTATGGGCAGCACAGTACCCGAGCAACTCCTTTTCCACGTCCCGGCGCAACATGCTGTACGGCGGCTGCAAGGACGCCACCGGGTAAATCCTGCCGACCCGCTCGATCTGCTCGACGGTGAAATTGCAGGCTCCCAGGTAGCGCACCTTGCCCTCGTCGGCCAGCCGGGCCATTTCCTCCCAGGCTTCTTCGATGTCCTGCGGCGGGTCGGGCCAGTGCATCTGGTACAGGTCAATCCGCTCAACGCCGAGACGCTGGAGGCTGGCGTGACACTCCCGGCGGATGCTGTCCCGCTTCAGATGCACGACTTTCTCTTTGCGCTCGTTCCACAGGATGCCGCACTTGGTGGCGATGATCGGTCTGTGTCTTGTCTGCCGCAGGGCCTGGCCGACCAGTTCCTCGGAGTGGCCGAGGCCATAGGCCGGCGCGGTGTCGATCCAGTTGATGCCCGCCTCCAGGGCGGCCAGGATTGCGGCGACAGCCTCGCCATCATCCTGCGGACCCCAGCCGTACTCCCACGGCCCACCCATGGCCCACGTGCCCAGACCCACCGTCGTCAGGACCAGGTCGGTCGATCCCAGTTGTCTTGTCTGCATAGGCATATTCCCCGGTCGGTTACGGATTTCGCCATAGGATATAAGCACGGACGCCGCATGGCAATACCTCAGCAGGGCGAACGCAAAGTCGTTCCACGACACCTCCTGCACGTCATTGCGAGCGCAACGAGGCAATCTCTCACGCCACGACGGGTGGCAGCGGCAAGGCCGTAGGCTTTGCGCAGGCCTTGCCGATGGCGACGGGCGAAACCATCGGCAAGCTCCGAAGACTGCGCTTGCCGCTGCCACCCAACCACGTTTTGCGACTCTGCGCTCGCCCTGGAATACCTCAGTACCTCATTGTTCCGGAGCCCCCAATCGGGTAGAATCCTGGTTCTCGGTCTATTTCATTGAGTACCCTGGAGATTGTCAGGCTTGGCACAATTCGAACGCAGCGTCGGGCGGTTCTTGAAGAACGTGGTTCTGGGCAGGTCCCGAGATCCACGGGACGCCAGGGTCTTCCATCACCTGTCCCTGGCGGCCTTCTTCGCGTGGATTGGCCTGGGCGCGGATGGATTGTCCTCCTCGAACTACGGACCGCAGGAGGCCTTTGTAGCCTTGGGAGAGCATCCGCACCTCGGCATCTTCGTAGGTCTGGCCAGCGTTCTCACCATCCTGGTCATCGCGGCCAGCTATTCCCAGGTCGTCGAGCTCTTCCCCACGGGCGGCGGCGGATACTTCGTCGCCAGCAAGCTGTTGTCGCCCTGGGTGGGCATGATTTCCGGTTGTGCCCTGTTGATCGATTACGTGCTGACGATTGCGGTTTCCATCGCCAGCGGCGCCGACGCGGTCTTCAGCTTCCTGCCTTTGGAGTGGCAACAGTACAAGCTGGGACTGGCCACAGGTGTCATCGTTCTCATGGTGCTGCTGAACATGCGGGGCGTGCGGGAATCGGTGATTCCCCTGGTGCCGCTGTTTCTGCTGTTCCTGGCGACACACGGATTCATCATTCTGTACGGGTTGCTCACGCATCTGCCCCAGATGGGCACGGTGGTGGGCTCGGTCCGGACGGACGTCCGCCAGACCGTATCCACCCTGGGTCTCTGGGGCCTGATCCTTCTGGTGCTGCGGTCCTACAGCATGGGGGCCGGCACCTACACCGGGATCGAAGCCGTCAGCCAGGGGATGCCGGTTCTGCGCGAGCCGCGGGTCCAGACCGCCCGCCTGACCATGCGGTACATGGCGATCTCCCTGTCGTTCATGGTCCTGGGCCTGATCGTGGGGTATCTGCTCTATCAGGTCGGGCCCGAGCCGGGCAAGACCTTCAATGCGATCCTGTTCGAGAGGGCCACCGCCGGGTGGAGCGAACGTATCGCCCGTCCGTTCATCCTCATCAGCCTCCTGTCGGCGGCAACCCTTTTGTTCGTGGCGGCCCAGACGGGGTTTCTCGGCGGTCCGCGGGTGCTGGCCAACATGTCGGTCGACCACTGGCTTCCGACCAAGTTCTCCGTTCTCAGCGACCGGCTGGTCATCCAGAACGGCATCCTGATCATGGGCGGCCTGGCCCTGGCGGTCATGCTGCTCACCCGAGGCTCCGTGCGGTTGCTCGTGGTCCTCTACAGCATCAACGTCTTCATCGGTTTCGTTCTCTCGCAATTGGGCCTGGTTCGTCATTGGTGGCGGAATCGCCGCCGGGTCGAACGCGCGCTGGGCCGGCTGCTCGTCAGCGGCATCGGCTTGATCCTTACCACGTTCATCCTGGTTTCGATGATCGTTCTGAAGTTCTTCGAGGGCGGCTGGGTCACCCTGCTGATCACCGGGGCCCTGATCCTGCTGGCGCTTCTGGTGAAGCGGCACTACCGCAAGGTGGCGATCCAACTGCGCCGGCTCGATGAGTTGGCCGAGCGGGCGGAATCGTACGTCCGCCCGTCGGTGCCGCCAGAGGCGGGGACCGCGCCGGGCAAGCCGGCTTTCGATCCCCGGGCCAGGACCGCGGTCCTGCTCGTCAGCGGCTTCAACGGCACCGGTCTGCACACCCTCCTGGCCACCATGCGGCTGTTTGGCGGCACGTTCAAGAACTTCGTCTTCCTGGAGGTCGGCCAATTGGACGCGGGCACCTTTAAAGGGCCGCAGGAAGTGGAGCACCTGCAGGCCCAGGTCCAGCAGGACCTGAGCCGGTACGTGGAGCTGATGAACAAGGAGGGTTTCTACGCGGAAGCCGTCGGGGACATCGGCGTGGACGCGGCGGACAAGGTCATGGAGATCGTCCCGACGATCACCCGGCGGTATCCCAACGCGGTGTTCTTCGGCGGCAAGCTGCTCTTTCTCAACGAGACCTTCTTCAATCGGCTGCTCCACAACCAGCTTGTCTTCACCATCCAAAGACGGCTGCACCGCCTGGGTATCCCTTTCGTCATCCTGCCGGTCAAGGTGTAGCGGATCACTGGTACTGGGAGCCGGGATAGAGGAGGTTGAGCGCGGCCAGGTGGACGGGGCCCAGGATGGCGCCGATGAGGTTCCAGGCGACGATCAGGCCGATAATCTGGGCCGCCGGCTGGGCCATGACGTCCCGATAACGCTGTGCGGCGCTCTCACTGAGAAAGAGCGACAACACTTCACTGCCGTCCAGTGGGGGTACCGGCAGGAGGTTGAACACCAGAAGAATCAGGTTGAGGGAGAAGAGAATGCTGACGGCGATCGCCGCGCCGGTGGCGAGGCCCGGGCCTTGAGCGACCGTGGTCCGAGTCCAGGTGACCTGCTCGGGCTGGGCGAACACGCCCCACCAGATTCCCCCATGAATGAGTGCCGCGGCCACGAGGATCAGCACGAAGTTCGCCGCCGGACCCGCCAAGGCCATCAAGCCCGCCCTATGGCGGTTCGCGGACGCCCAATAGGGGTCGTAGGGGGTGCTGGCCCAGCCAATCATCCAGCCCTGGGGCAACGACATGATAAATGACAGAATAGGAACAACCACCATGCCAAAGGGCGATCTCTGGATGTGTGGCAGCGGATCGAGCGTCGCCACCCCGGCGTCGCGGGCCGTCGTATCGCCGAACGCCAGAGCCGCAAAGCCGTGAGCCGCCTCATGGAAGGTCGTCGAGGCGACGAACACCACGTACCAGAGGAGGCCGAGTCCTAATTCTTGTGTGGGCATGGGCTTAAGCTTACCGGATTTGCGCCGCCGGAGCAACCGTCATCGGGCCGCATGCAGGGCAATCGCATGTGGGCGTGTTTGTCCTTGAATGATCTACGAACAATACCCGATGCATGGTCCGCCGCCGTTCGGAGTTCCGCCTTATGACTCCTGACGAGCAAGTTTGGTAATCAGAGCCCGGCGACGGGCGCTCTTCGTAGGGCGAGCGTCCCCGCTCGCCGAAGATGTCGTGCGAGGACGCACGACCTACGCGGAGAGCGGCTCGCGCGGCCATTACCGAACTTGTTCGGCAAGACTCATTAGGCGGGTCCAGAGCGCGCAGCGGCTCAAGACTTTGCAGAAGTGGAAGGCAGGACTGTTCCGACCCGCGTAAACGCGGAACTCCAAACGGCCCGCGCGCCGAATATGCGATTGCCCTGGGGCCGCATACCGCTTTTGTGGTCAGGCGATTCATTCCCTATACTTTAGGCAGACCCGTTCCGACGGACCTCTTCTGCCGGGATACGGGCGACTGTGGGCGGGGTGCGGACAGGGCATGCGTGGCCCGGTGGTCCTCGGCCGGAAGAGGCCCCCAGACGGCCCGCGTAGGCGTACGCAGCCATGGATTCGGGGACCTTTGCCGCCACTTGCTCCGGAAACGTGCTTGCACAGACGTAGGGAGGTCAACATGAGTGAGATCGTCATGCTCCAGGGGCCGGAATCGCAGACCGTGCTGCAAATGGTCGTTCGGACCCAGTCGCCGGCCATCATGTCCTATTTATCGAAGGACAAATGGCATGTGGCCAAGGTGGTCATGAAGGATCTCAGAGGCAACCGCCTGTACGTCGAGAACTGCCACAGTTGCGGCAAACCCCACCCGATCAACATCCGGATCGAGCAGCCGGTGGGCATGAACTTCAAGCACGCCTAC
>VGYL01000435.1 GCA_016872975.1 Planctomycetota bacterium | reverse complement strand
GTTTCTGCTCTATGAAGATTACTTCCTACGCCGCCTGACCGGCCAGGCCGTCATCAGCCACTGCCTGGCCTCGCGGACACAGATGTACGACCTGCACGCCGGCAACTGGGCCACGGACATCCTGGACCGCTGTAACATCGATCCGGTCCGCCTGGCTCGGCTCTCGGAAGAAGTGACACATGGCCCGTGGCCCGTCGGCTCACAGATCATGAGTCACGGATCACGAGCCGCCGTGGTCGGCTCGCTGGACAAGGCCATCACCCGCCAGATCGGCATAACCGGCGAGGTCCTTCTGACCAGCGGCGGCCACGACCAGGCCTGTGCCGCTCTGGGCAGCGGCGTGATCCGGCCCGGATTGGCGATGGTCTCGACCGGCACCGCCGAGGTGGTGGAAGTGGCCATGGCGACGCCCGTCCTGAGCGAGAGCCTCCGCCGGGGCAGCATCTCGGTCTACCGCCACGCGGCGCCGGACCTGTACGTGGCCATGACCCTCAACCACAGCGGCGGCCTGTCCCTGCGCTGGTTCCGCGACACCCTCTGCCGAGAGCCCGCGCCCGCGACCCGGGACCCGGGTCACGAGCGACGAGCGACGAGTTACGATTCCATCCTGGCTGACGCGCCGGCCGGGCCGACCCGCCTGATGGTCCTGCCCCATTTCTCCGGCGCGGGCACGCCCCAAGTCGATGCCCACTCGCGCGGCGCGATCCTGGGAATGACGTTCGCCACCACGCAGGCCGAGATCGCCAAGGGAATCCTGGAAGGTCTGACGTACGAGCTGCGCCTGAACCTGGAGCTGCTGCGCGACGCCGGGATTCGGCTGGACGAGCTGCACGCCGTCGGCGGCGGCGCGCGCAGTGCGCTGTGGCTCCAACTAAAGGCCGACATCTGTCAGATTCGCCTGCGCGTGCCTCAAGTCACCGAGGCTGCCTGTCTGGGCGCCGCCATTCTCGCCGCCGTCGGTGCGGGACTGAGCCCCGATGTCGCCGCCTGCGTGGACCAGGCGGTCCGCTTCGACCGCACCATCGATCCCGATCCGGCGCGGGCCTCCCAATACGACCGCTCCTACGCGATCTACAAAGGCATCTATCCGGCCCTGCGACCTCTTGGGCTCCACACGCAAGGAAATTCCAAGCACCAAATTCCAAATCCCAAACAAATCCAAAATCCAAAATCCCAATGACCAAAACCACGGACGGGGCTCCGCCCGTTTTGAATTTTGAATTTTCTTCCCTTTTGAATTTGTTTGGAATTTGGAATTTGGGATTTGGTGCTTCCGCCCCCGGGGCGGCATTTGGTGCTTGGAATTTCCTTCGTCGCGGGTCCCGGTTTGGATTGATCTCTCCGCAAGGCGGTGTCGGATTTTCTTCCGTTTTGGGATTGATCTGCCCGCCACCCGGTATTCCAATATCCGAACATTCCAAATCCCGGATGTGCAAGGGGTCGGCTATGAGCACGGCAGGCTTGGTAGTTCTTTCCATTTGGCTTCTCACGACAGCAGGGATCGGACAAGGTCTTGAACGACCCTGGCCCCGGCACACCATCGATGGTTCCTCCCGCGGCGCCGACGGCGTGCGACTGGCGGATATCGATGGCGACGGCCTGCCCGACATCGCCACCGGCTGGGAGGAAGGCGGGATCAGCCGGGCGTACGTCCATCCGGGTCCGGCGCGGGCCCGCGAGACGTGGCCCGCCGTGACGGTGGGCGCAACCGAGTCCGTCGAAGACGCGGTCTTCGTCGACCTCGATGGCGACGGCGCCATGGATCTCGTCAGTTGTTGCGAGGGCAAGAGGCGCACGGTCTTCGTGCATTGGGCGCCAACCGACAAGAGTCAGTTGCTATCCCGGCTCCCCTGGCGGCAGGAGCCGATTCCCGTTACGCAGGACCTCATGCAGTGGATGTTCGCTTATCCCATGCAGGTCGATGGCAAGCATGGCGTCGATCTCGTCGTGGGCGGCAAAGGCTCGGATGCCTGGCTCGGATGGCTCCAGTCACCCGCGAACCCGCGCGACCTGGCGGCCTGGAAATGGCATCCCCTCACGAAAGTCGGCTGGACCATGTCCATCTTCGCGTATGACATGGATGGGGACGGCGACCTGGACATCGTGCTGACCGACCGGCGGGGCGAGTTGCGGGGCTGCCGCTGGCTGGAGAATCCCGGGCCGGGACCCGGGCTGACCCGGGAATGGCCCAACCATTTCCTCGGCGGCCGCGACGTGGAGGTCATGTTCCTGATCCTCGCGGACCTGGACCAGGACGGCCGGACGGATGTGCTGGTCGCGGCGAAAGAGGCGCAGGTGCTGTGGTTCCGGCGGCTGGACGGCAGCGGCTGGCGCTGGGCCGAGACCCGCATCCCGTTCCCGGAGAACATGGGCACCGCCAAGGGAATCGCGGTCGGCGACATCGACGGGGACGGACGGATGGATATCGTCGTCAGTTGCGAGGGCGCCCAGCCGCCGCGATCCGGCGTCAAGTGGATGTCGTACCAGACCTCCCCGTTCGATCCGAACTGGCAGGGCCACGAGATCAGCGGCCCGGCGGGCGTCAAATTCGATCTCCTCCAGCTCCTCGACCTCGACGGTGACGGGGATCTGGACGTCCTGACCTGCGAGGAGACGCACAACCTGGGCGTGATCTGGTACGAGAACCCGCACCGCCGCCCCGGGGGCGGAAGAAACAAAGCCGCGTGGCGCGGAAATTCCAAGCACCAAATTCCAAATCTCAAACACACCGCGCCAGCGGAGAGATCAATCCAAAATCCCAAATTCCAAGGCTCAAAACGCTGGCGCCCCGGGGCGCCAGCCCTGCCTGCCGGCAGGCAGCCGTTTTGGATTTTCAATTTTCTCCCCTTTTGAATTTGTTTGAGATTTGGGATTTGGGATTTGGTGCTTCCGCCCCTGGCGGCATTTGGTGCTGGGAATTTGGAACTTGTTTGAGACCTGCTTTAGGAATGGAATGATGCGTAGAGGTTTGGCCGCCGTTGCGTCGCTGTTACTGGGGTCCGTCATCGCGCAGGGGGCCGAGGATGCGAAGCTGCGTTCCGAGGCGGCCGCGGCGTTACGGAAAGCCACGGCCTACTTTCGCGAGCAGGTTGCGACCGAAGGCGGGTACCTGTGGCGGTATAGCCACGACCTGAAGATCCGCGAGGGTGAGGGAAAAGCGGACGACCGGACCGTCTGGCTGGAGCCGCCCGGCACGCCGGCGGTGGGTATGGCCTTCCTGCAGGCGTACTGGGACACGGGCGATCCGTACTACCTCGACGCGGCCCTGGCGGCGGGCGACTGCCTGGTGCGCGGCCAATTGCGCTCGGGCGGCTGGGCCGACAGCATCACTTTCGATCCGGCGAAGCGCCCCAACCACGCCTATCGCGTCGATGCGCCGGCGCCCGGCCGGTCGCAGCGGGACACCACCACGCTGGACGACAACAAGACGCAATCGGCCCTGCGGCTTCTCATGCACCTGGACGCGACGCTGGGATTCAAGAACCAGACCATTCACGAAGCCGCCCTCTACGCGCTGAACGCCCTGCTGAAGGCCCAGTTCCCCAACGGGGCCTGGCCGCAGCAGTTCAGCAAGCCGCCCGATCCGAACGCCCATCCCGTCCTGCCGGCCTCGTACCCGGATTCCTGGTCCCGCACGTTCCCCAACGTGCGGTATGCCGGTTTCTACACGTTCAACGACAATACCATAGGAGATGTCGCGGAGGTGATGGGACTGGCCGTCCAGATCTATCGGGACGAGCGCTGCTGGCAGGCGCTCGAGCGCGTGGGGGACTTCATCCTGCGCGCCCAGATGCCCGACCCGCAGCCCGCCTGGGCGCAGCAGTACGACCTGCAGATGCACCCGGCCTGGGCCCGCAAGTTCGAGCCGCCCGCCATCACCGCCGGCGAGTCGCAGGGCGTCATCGAGATCTTGTTCTACCTCTATCAGAAGACCGGCCGCCGGCCGTATCTCGAGGCCGCGGACAGGGCCATCCAGTACCTGCGAGAATCCCAGCTCCCGGATGGCCGGCTGGCCCGGTTCTACGAGCTGAAGACCAATTGCCCGCTCTACTTCACGAAAGACTACGTGCTGACCTACTGCGACCGGGATACGCCGACGCATTACGCCTTCAAGACCGGCAACCGCCTCGACGCGTTGGAGAAGAGATACCGGCAGATGGTCAGTCTGCCCGCCTCGGCGCTGGGACCCCAACCGTACGAGCGGCCGAAGTCCTCGACCCGCCCGGCCGCGGCCCAGGTGCGACGCGTGCTCGACAGCCTGGACGACCAGGGGCGGTGGGTGGAAAGTGGCCGGCTCCGCTATCAGGACGACCCGGACGTAACCGACCGCATCATCGACTGCCGGACCTTCATCAACAACTGCCGCACTCTGAGCAGCTACCTGGCGACCGAGTCCCCGTAGCCTGTGACACGGAAACCCGAAATCCGAAGCACCGAATTCAAAGCAAATTCCAAGCACCAAATGCCAAATCCCAAACAAATCCAAAATCCAAAGGACCAAGGTTCAAAACGGGCACAGCCCGGTCCGTGGTTTTGGTCATTGGGATTTGGAGTTTGTTTGAGATTTGGGATTTGGCATTTGGTGCTTCCGCCCCTGGCGGCGCTTGGTGCTTGGAATTTTCTTCGGATTTGGTGCTTGGAATTTGGAATTTGCCGGGGTATTCCATTATTCCAGTATTCCAACCTTCCAGATTGAGGTGTGGTGTTCGTGACGGAATTGGGCTTGATCGACTGGGGCGTGTGCCTCGCCTACCTGGGCGTGGTCTTCGGCCTGGCGCTCTGGAGCGTCAAGGGCCAGGAGAACAACGAGGATTACTTCGTGGGCGGCCGGAAGATGAACTGGCTGGCAGTCGGGGTGTCGATGTTCGCCACCAGCTTCAGCTCGGTCTCCTTCCTGGGCCTGCCGCAGCGCGGGGCCTACCAGGACTTCAGCTTCTACCTGACGATCCTGTGCATCCCCTTCGTGATCACGCCCATCCTGTGGTGGGTGTTCGTGCCGTTGTTCGTGCGGCTGCGGGTCAGCAGCGGGTACGAGTACCTGGGGCGTCGGTTCGGCCGGCCCGCCCAACGGATCGGGTCGGGCCTGTACTGTGTGTACGCCATCGGCTGGATGGGCACGATGCTCTACGCGGTCGCTCTGACGCTGCAGACGGTGATGGGTCTGAGCGACACCCAGTACTTCTGGATGCTCATCGGGATCGGAGCCTATACCACCGTCTACACCGTCCTGGGCGGGCTCAAGGCGGTAATCTGGACCGATGTCCTGCAGGCGGGGGTCCTGGGCGGCGCCATTGTCGCGGTCCTGGTTCTGGCGGTGGGTCGGATCGACGGCGGCTGGTCGGCGTTCCGGGCCCTCGCCCACGAGCATAACAAGTTCCAGATGTTCCACCTCGATGCCAACCTGCTGGCCGCGAAGAACTTCACCGGGTCCAATACCGTCTTCACTGCGCTCGCGTACGGCCTGTTCATGTATCTGCCCGGCTACGCGGTCGCCCAGAACATGGTCCAGCGCTACGTCTGCGCCGGCAGCCTGGCGGCGGGTCGCGGCGTCGTGCTCCTGAGCGCCGTCATCAACAGCGTGCTGGGCCTGGCCTTCCTGCTGGTCGGCACGGCGGTGTTCGTCTTCTACAGCCAGGCCGGCGGCCCCGGCCTGCCGACAGCGGGCGCCGAGATCGCCCGGCAGGACCAGATCCTGCCCTATTTCGTCGCGACCCAACTGCCGAAGATCGGCCTGCTCGGCCTGATCCTGGCCGGGCTGTTCGCGGCCGCCATGAGCACGATCGACAGCGGCATCAACGCGGTGATCTCGGTCATCGTCTACGACTGGCTGTCGGGCCGGCAGTTGCCCCTGCGGATCAGCCGGACCCTCACCGGCCTGCTGGGGATCGTCGTCATCGCGGCGGCCCTGATCGTCCCGCGCTTCGGCGATAACGTCCTGCAGATTATCAACGTCATTGCTGGAACGGCCCTG
>VGYL01000434.1 GCA_016872975.1 Planctomycetota bacterium | reverse complement strand
AGTTGAACAGACTGATGCCGATCTCGCTCAGGAATTTCGCACAGACGCGCCCCTGGGCGTCATTGTGGAAGAACCGGACCGGTACGTCCAGGCAATGGAAGATGCGCCGCAAGTACGGCAAGGCGGTACTGCGGAAATCCGCTTCGCCGAGGAAGCCGACGATGTCGTCGAGCACGAAGATGCCTTCGATCGAGGGCAGAGACTCCTTCTGGTATTCCAGCCAGTCGACGATGAAGTCCGTGATCAGGGTCAGTAGCTTCTCGATCTCATCCGGATTCGTGCGGACCGCCATCAGGAACTCCGTCGTTCCCAGGAGAAAGGTGGCGATGTTCAACGGCCCCCGGGAGATCGCGAACCGGACCGAGTGTCCCGCGTCCCCGATGGCCTGTTGATGGAGTTGCAGCCGCCGCACGGCGAAGGGCAGCAGACCATCGGTCCGCACGTTCGGCTTTTCCAGGCTCCCGACGTCATCGATGGTTCTGAGCATCTTTTCGGCAAACGGCAGCTCGCGCTCGGCCCAGCGGCACCGGGTCCCGAAGGCGGAAGGCTCCGTGCACATGCCGAACTCGGACCAGAATCCGGGCAGGAACAGGATCTCCGGAAACGTCCGGACCGCCTGGAGATTGGCGTGCAGCCATTTCTCATCGCTGGCGTAGTAATCCAACGTGGTAATGCCCGCCCAGCCGGGCAGCCACGGGCTGTCGATGATGAACCCGACCGGCAGCGGCTCCAGGATCTCGCCCCGAAGCACCGCCAGCAGCTTTTCCCATTGCTCGTTCGTCATCGATGGCTCCTATCTTCGGACACGGACGAGATTGTCCGTGCGAGTCCGTGAAAGTCCGTGTCCGTCCGTGCGGATTTCCGCTGTTCTCACCACACCCGCACCTCGACCTCCGCGCCTTTGCGCTCGGCCGAGACGTAGGCGCTGTAGATCGTCGAAATGGTGTCGGCCGCGATGGCGCTGTCGCTTTCGATCGGCTCGCCATAGGCGACCGTGCGGTAAAACGCCTTGATCTCCTGCGGGTAGCCGGTGAACCAGTCCTCATCCGGCGAGGGGCACGACCAGCCCTGCTTGGTCCCGATCTTCTCGACCACGTAGACGTCCTGGAAGTTCGCCTCCACGGGGTTGTAGGTCTGCATGGCGGTGTTGGGGTTGATGTTGCAGAACGTCCGGTGGTTGTTCGCGGCGACCTCCAGCCAGTTGTGAATCCCGCCCAGAATGATGTCCGAGGCGAAGATCGTCGCGGCGGTCCCATCCTCGAAAACGATGTGCATCATCGAGAAATCGTCGATGTCGAAATAGTTGGCGCGGATATGGCCTTCGTCACGAAAGCCGGGCATGCGCGTCATCGCATGGATGCGGGCGGTGACGCTCTTGGGCCGGATGGGCTTGCCGTCGCGGGCCTTGCCCTCCACGCGCTTGAGGTACAAGGCCGCGGTCAGCGGGTGGCAGCCTTTGCCGATCATGACGCCGCCGCCGGAATACTTCCAGTAGGCATACGTCCGGGCGTGCGAGCCGGAATGGGCCTCCTCCGCGTGAATCCAGAGGATCTGGGCCCCGGTCTTCTGCAGGATCTCGCGCTCTTTCTGGATCGAGGGGGCATAGATCCAGTTCTCCGCGTAGAGGATGCGGCCCTTGCTCTTGCGCTCGGCCTGGAGCATGCGCTCGACGCTCGCCAGCGCCCGGGCCCGGGCGGTTTCCTTGGGGAAGGTCTCCCCGTTGAAATCCTCGGAGCCGTCGCCGAAAAAGCCGGTCAGCGGCTTTTCCACGATGACGAACTTGTCCCGCTCGAGGGCGGCAATCGCGATCGGCTCATGGGCCGACGCGGTCGCGCAGCAGTGGATCACGTCCACGTCCTCGATGAGTTTCTCCAGCGAATCGTAGACGGCAATCCGGCGTTTCTCGGCATAGGCCGCCGCCCCCTCCAGCGCGTAGACGCCCTTGACCTGGACGTTGGTGCCGTAGACTTTTTGAATCGCCTCGAAGTGGAACGACGCGGAGAACCCCGCCCCGACGATCCCCGCTCGCACGGTCTTCTTGTTCACGTATGCTCCTACTAAGTCCAATGTGTGTGACAAATGCCGCCAGGAACGAAGGCCAGAAGCTGAGAAGGTAAGAAGGCCGGAGAGTTCTTGCCTTCCTGCGTTCCCAACCTCTTACCTTGCGGCCTTCGCACTCGGTGTCGTGTCGGCCTTCAGGTCGCCGAGGACGAACTGTATGCCGTCCAGGTAGTGCTGAAGCACGATCGGATTCCAGAACAACTCGTGCTGGTGGCCCAGGGCACAGTAGAACACGCGGCCCCGGCCATAGTCTTTGATCCAGGTCATCGCGAAGTCCAGGTCCTGGCGATGAATGAGCTTCTTCTGCTCGGGCGTGGTCCGGGTCCGCACCGGGTCCAGGCTCAGCAGCACGCGCAGCTTCTCCCGCGAGTACGGGTCCGTTACCTGGTAGATCTCGTCGGTGACGAGGAAGCTGGGCTCCTTGAACGCCGCGGTCAGCGGATGGTCCGGCTCTTCGACCCGCAATACCACCGTCGAGCCGGCGTTCCACGGATGATTGTCGAACCGCGCCCCGATGATATTCCCGAACTCGGGCCAGTCGCGAAAGCTGGCCACGCCGGCATGGATCACGGCCAAGCCGCCCCCGGCCTGGAGGAACTCGACGAAGCTCTTCTTGAGCGTCTCATCCCGCTGCCGGGCCAGTGCCTGTTCGGCCGGTGGCAGCTTGGCGAAATTCTCGGGCAGAAAAATCTCCTCGTTCGTGTTGTTGAGCACGACCGCGTCGAACTCCTTGAGGTGTTGCGGCTCGAACAGGACATCCTCCTCGGTCAGCACGGCCTCGAACGCGCCGGTCTTTTGGCCCATGATCTCGATGGCCTTGGCGCCGAACGGGCGGGCGGTGTGCTTGTAGCCCCAGGACCGCGAAAAGACCAGCAGCTTGCGGGCCTGCGCCGCCTCGACCCGCGCTTTCTCCGGCGCGGCGGCCTGCATCTTGGCGATCTCCGCCGCCGACGGCACCGGGTCCTGACCGAGCAGACAGATCGGTACCAAGAGCACGCATGCCGCGAGGGCCAACCGCCATCGTCGATAACCAACCATTCGGGTCTCCTGCAACACGTAGGGTGGGGCTTGCCCCACCGAAAACCACGCTACTACGGCATTTCGCAAGTCCTGAGACTATAGGGCAGAGATTGCTTCGTCGCTGAAGCTCCTCGCAATGACATACCTGGGCGCCCTATGTCATTGCGAGCGAGGTTCGCCGAGCGCGGCAATCATGTCATTGCGAGGAGCGCAGCGACGAAGCAACCTCACCCATCGTCGCGGTACTTGTGAAACACGGTACTAGGGACGAGTTGGTGGGGCAAGCCCCACCCTACTCGCCTTCTTGTCGTCTACAGCACCCACGGGGCACGCATGGGCTTGGAGAGCATCCGGTTCGCCTCGTTGTCGTTGCGGAACTGCTCTTTGTCCGGGTCCCAGCTCAGCTTGCGGCCGAGCCGCATGGCGATGTCGCCCAGCAGGCAGACGGTGCACGAGCGGTGCCCTACTTCCACCGGCGCGATCGTCTCTTTGCGCGCCTTGACGCACTCGTAGAAATTCGCCTTGTGGTGATTGCTCACGTAGAGCCGGGTCTCGCCGGCGCCGATGGTCTCCTGCAGGATGGACTTCGGCTCCACGTCGATCCGGCCACGGGTGACCCACACCCAGCCCTTGTCGCCCTCGAACGTCACGCCGCCGCGGTTCTTCTTCTCATCGGCGCAGACGACTTTGACCCCGTTGGCGTAGGTGTATTCGACGCGGAACGGCCCGTGCACGTCCCACAGCCCGTCCCGCGGGAACTCGGCCTCGCCCTCGATCTCGACCGGCCCGGTATATTCCGTACCCATGCCCCATTGGGCGATATCCAGGTGGTGACTGCCCCAGCCGGTGATCATGCCCGCGCCGTAGTCGGCAATGCGGAGCCAGCCCGGCCGGGCACTGATGCTGTTCTGGGGGTGCACACGCTCTTCGGTGTATGGGGCCCACGGGGCCGGACCCAGCCACATCTCGTAATCCAGGTTCTCGGGCACCGGCATCGTCGGTTTGGGCTCACAGCCGGGGTCCGTGCCGAAGCCGACCAGAATCCTCTGGAGCTTGCCGACCCGGCCGTTGCGGACCAGTTCACAGGCCGTCCGCCATTCCTTCTCGGACCGCTGTTGGCTTCCGACCAGGAAGATCCGGTTGTAGCGGCGGACCGTGTCGCTCAGGAGGCGTCCTTCCTGAATGGTCAGCGTCAGCGGCTTCTGCAGGAAGATATCCTTGCCGGCCCGGGCCGCGGCCAGAGCGGGCAGAATGTGCCAGTGGTCCGGCGTGGCGATCTGCACCGCGTCGATGTCCTTCCGCGCCACCAGTTCCCGATAGTCGCCGTACGTGGCGCAGCCTTTGTAGTCCCCGCCGCCGGTGCGCTTGGCGTAGGTGGACTCGACGGTCTTCTGGGCGATGCTCACCCGCTTGGAATCGACGTCGCACACCGCCACCACCTGCACGTGCTGAAAGCCGAGGGCCTCTTTCATATCCCCCGTCCCCATGCGCCCAACGCCGATGCAGCCGACGGTGATCCGCTCGCTGGGCGCCTGAGCTCCGAAGACCGAGGCCGGGACGAGCGCCGGAAACGCCAAGCCCGCTCCGACCGCCACCGACGTGCGCAGAACGTCACGCCGAGATACCGCTCTTTCTCTATTTCCTGGCTTGGCAGCTTGCATAAGACACTCCTCACAAATCATAAGATTCCCGTGATTCAGTGGTCCCATTGATATCACAGGCACCGCCGGCTGTCAATCTGCTCTATTGTGGCCGGACCACGCTCAGCTCAGAACCTCATTCCGTGCCGAAAAACCGTCATTTTGTGCAGTGCACCGCCAGGCCACCCACGGCCACGCGGCAACCGCCAAGACGGAGAAACCGTTGTTCCATGGCGGCAGAACTGCTATAATGATCGCTGTCGGGTGACGCGACCGCAGGGGTGGGGGTCGCCTGCCTTGTCGATGGGTGTACTCTGATTTGCGAAGGAGATGGTGTCTATGAAAGAGAATCACGACCGAAGAGAATTCCTGCAGTTCGCGACCGCCGGAGCGGCCGCACTCGTCGCGGGTCCAGCCCTGGGCGCCGAGCGTCCCAAGGCGCGCAAACAACAGCCTGCGCCCGGCGCCGGAGCCAGACGTCGCCCTCTGCCTTTCGAGCTGGGTCTGGCGTCGTACACGCTGAGGAAGTTCGATCTGGCGAAGACGCTGGACATGACGAACCGTGTCGGGCTCAAACACATCGCCTTGAAGGACTTTCATCTGGCGATGAACAGCAGCCCGGAACAGATCCGGGACACTGTCGCCAAGGTGAAAGAGGCGGGCCTGACCCTCTACGGCGGCGGCGTCATCTATATGCGGGATGAGGCGCAGGTCAACCAGGCGTTCGACTATGCCAAGGCCGCGGGGATGGGCGTCATCATCGGCGTCCCCCAGCCCCCCCTGCTGGCGCTGGTGGAAAAGAAGGTCAAGGAGTACGACATCAAAGTCGCCATTCACAATCATGGACCGGGCGACAAGGTGTACCCCGTTCCGGCTACCATCATCGAGAAAATCAAGGACCTCGACCCGCGCATCGGCCTGTGCAACGACATCGGCCATACGATCCGCGCGGGTGTGGACCCGGCTGCCTCGCTCGAGGAGTTCGCTGACCGGCTCATCGACGTCCATATCAAGGACGTGACCTCGGCCGACGCCAAGGGCGGCGCGATCGAAGTCGGCCGCGGCGTGATCAATATCCCCCAGGTCATTCGCACCCTCGCCCGCATCAACTTCACCGGGATCGTCTCGTTCGAATACGAGAAATCCGAGAACGATCCGCTGCCCGGCCTGGCCGAGTCCGTCGGCTACGTCCGGGGCGTCATGGCCGCCGTTATGCCACAGGGCAGCGAAGGCGGGAGGTAAAGAAGGTAA
>VGYL01000433.1 GCA_016872975.1 Planctomycetota bacterium | reverse complement strand
TTCTGCCGATACCTACAGTGTCCGGGAGGGACCCAGGTGCGAAAAATCGCATCGGGGCGCCCAAAGCCCCGTTTGCGATGTGAACACATAAGGGGTTTGCATCATATAATGGTAGGCAAAGGTCACACGATGCACGCACTTCTGTCCGATGGGTTTGTTCGCATGAGAAGGGCCGGCGTCCATTTTGACCGGGTTGACAAGCGAGCGGAACTGTGGGATAAGGTGGAGGCTATCGGCCCATGCGATAGCGGCAAAAGCGGCACGGGACCCCAGATGCAAGATCCCGCGTGTGGGCATCCCGGCGACGAAACGGCAAAGTTCTTTGGAGTAGGTCATAGAAGAGATGTTTGAACGTTTTACAGATCGAGCGCGGAAAGTGATGGCGCTGGCCAACCAAGAGGCCCAGCGGTTCAATCACGAATACATCGGGACCGAGCACATCCTCCTGGGCTTGGTGAAGGAAGGCAGCGGTGTCGGCGCGACGGTTCTGAAGAACCTGGACGTGGACATCAAGAAGCTCCGTCTGGAAGTCGAGAAGCTGGTCAAGAGTGGCCCGGACATGGTTACGATGGGCAAGCTTCCGCAGACGCCGCGGGCCAAGAAAGTCATTGAGTACGCCATCGAGGAAGCCCGGGCCCTCAATCATAACTACGTCGGGACCGAGCACATCCTACTGGGCCTGCTCCGGGAAAGTGAAGGCATCGCCGCCCAGGTGCTGATGAACCTGGGCCTGAAGCTGGAGGATGTCCGCCAGGAGGTCCTCAATCTGCTCGGAGCCGGGGTGGAAGACGCCCCGAACGATCTCGGCTTGAAGATGCCGCCGGGGGCGGTCGGTCGCAAGACCAAGAGCAAGACCCCCGCGCTGGACAGCTTCGGCCGCGACCTGACGCAACTGGCGATCAACGGCGAGCTCGATCCGGTCATCGGCCGCAGCCGCGAGATCGAGCGGCTGATCCAGATCCTCTGCCGCCGCACGAAGAACAACCCCGTGCTGCTCGGCGAGGCCGGCGTCGGCAAGACCGCCATCGTCGAAGGACTCAGCCAGCAGATCATCAACAAGCAGGTGCCCGAGATCCTCAAAGAAAAACGCATCGTGGTGCTCGACTTGGCGATGATGGTCGCCGGGACGAAGTACCGCGGGCAGTTCGAAGAGCGGATCAAGGCGGTCATCAACGAGGTGCGGCGGGCCACCAACGTCATCCTGTTCGTGGATGAGCTGCACACGCTCGTCGGCGCCGGCGGCGCGGAAGGCGCGATCGACGCGTCGAACGTCCTGAAGCCCGCGCTGGCCCGTGGCGAGGTGCAGTGCATCGGCGCCACGACCCTGGACGAATACCGCAAGTACATCGAAAAAGACGGCGCTTTGGAGCGCCGGTTCCAGACGATCATCGTCGAGCCGCCTTCCAAGGAGGAGACTTTCGAGATCCTCCGTGGTTTGCAGGACCGGTACGAGGCGCACCACCGGGTGCGGTTCACCAACGAGGCCCTCTTCCAGGCGGTGGAGCTTTCGACCCGGTACGTCACGGGCCGGTGTCTGCCGGACAAGGCGATCGACGTGGTCGATGAGGCCGGGGCGCGCGTGCGACTGAAGAACATGACGCCTCCGCCGGACCTGACCAAGATCGAGAGTCGGATCGAGCAGTTGCAGCGCGAGAAGGACGAGGCCGTCCGCAGCGCGGATTACGAGCGTGCGGCGTCGCTCCGCGACGAGGCGCAGCAGCTTCTCGAAGAGAAGGCCCAGCTCCAGAAACGCTGGTACGAGCAGAACAAGGAAACGACCGGTCTGGTCGATACCGAGATCATCGCCGAGGTCGTCAGCAATATGACGGGCGTCCCGTTGACGCGGCTGGAAAAGAAAGAGACCCAGCGGTTGCTGGAGCTCGAGAACGAGCTGCACAAGACCGTGGTCTCGCAGCATGAGGCGATCACGGCGGTGGCCAAGGCCGTGCGGCGCAGCCGTAGCGGCATGAAGGACCCGAACCGCCCGATGGGCTGCTTCATCTTCCTCGGACCCAGCGGCGTCGGCAAGACCTTGCTCGCCCAGGCGCTGGCGGAGTTCATGTTCAGCGACCGCAACGCCCTGGTCCGGCTCGACATGAGCGAGTTCATGGAGAAGCACAACGTCAGCCGGCTCGTCGGCGCGCCTCCGGGCTACGTCGGCTACGAGGAAGGCGGCCAGCTCACCGAGCGGATCCGCCGCCGGCCGTACGCGGTGCTGCTGCTCGACGAAATCGAGAAGGCCCATCCGGACGTCTACAACATGCTGTTGCAGATCATGGATGAAGGCCGCCTGACCGATAGCTTCGGACGCGGCATCGACTTCAAGAACGTGATCCTGATCATGACCAGCAACATCGGCGCGGAATTGATCAAGAACCAGGGCGGCTTCGGCTTCGGCAAGAAGTCGGCCGAGTCCACGTACGAGAAGATGAAGGAGATCCTGTCGAAAGAAGTAGAGCGTCACTTCCGGCCGGAGTTCCTCAACCGTGTCGACGATACGATCGTCTTCAAGCCGCTGGGCCGGGACGACCTGACGACCATCGTCGAGTACGAGTTGAACAAGGTCTTCAAGCGCCTGACGGAGCACGGGCTCAAGCTCGAGCTGACGCCGGCGACCAAGGAGTTCCTGATTGACAAAGGTTACAATCCGGAGTTCGGGGCGCGGCCGTTGCGTCGGGCGATCGAGCACTACATCGAGGACCCGCTCTCCGAGGCGATGCTCGCCGGCAAGTTCCGGGGCATGAACCTCGTCAAGATCGACGTGCAGGACGAGGAGCACCTGAAGTTCGAAGGCGAGGAGGTCAAAGAGCCCGAGAAAGCCAAGGCCAAGGAAGTCGTGCCGTCGAAGTAGCACGACCTCCGACAGGCTCCCGTGGAAAACCCAAAGGCCGTGTCTCCGGCAACGGAAACACGGCCTTTTCTTTCAACGATCCGCCCAAGGGCTGAAAGGGTAGTTCGGCGGCAGGGGCCGGAAGGCCCTGGTTCGTAGTGGCGTCGTCAGACGCTATTTCTATGCTCTTACGAGCACACTACAAACGGGCCTGGCCATCCCCAGTCTGAAGACCCGAGGCTGCCAACCAATCCCATCACGGCCGGTCTTATCTGTTGAGCGGATCGTTGTCTTCTTTTGCTCGTGTATTCTCGCCACTGCCGGGCTACCTTCGTGGAGTCTCCCGGGGGACCAGGCTGCCTTCGCGATATACATAGGGGAGCGTCTTGCCCTCGACCGTGGTCCACAGGACTGTGACGTTCCGATCGTCTTTGTCCAAACCCAGGGCCTCGATCTCGAACTGCTCGTCGGCGATCGGCTCGTTGAGCTTGATGTCTTTGAGGGTCGCCTTGACCCGATTCCTGACCGCCGGCGGCTCCTGGGCCTGCTGGGGCTCGGCGTAGTTGACCTCTTCCCACCCGGTCGGATACCAGAGTCCCGGCGCGATCTCCTCCACCCGCAGGGTATAGCGGCGCAGCGGCGTCTCCCGGCCCGCGTAGAAGACGTTCTCGACGGCCAGATACCCCTTCTGCGGATCGATGGTCCAGACGAGATCCGGTCGGGGACTGTCCTTCGGATCGAAGCGTCGAATCTGGTACAGGACCTGGCCGTCTTGGCCCTTGTTTTCGACGGCATCGAAGCGAATCCAGTTGGGATCGGCCTCCAGGGCCTCGCGAAACAGGCGCCGGCCGTCGCCGAAGCAGTACCGCGAAGACTCCGGCGGCAAGCTCATCTCCAGATGCTTCTTCGTCTTGGCGCTCATGGCGTCGACGGACTCGTGGTCCCAGCGGTAGGCCAGCGGGTTGCCCACGGGCCATTCGGCCGCGTACCGGTCGTTCACGACCAGCCGGCGTTCCGCTTCCCGCGTCTGGCCGGCCGACGTATCGGGCGCCAGCAATTGCATGGGCAGCGAACGATCCCCAACCTTCCTTTCGGTTTCCCGGACGACCTGCAGCGGCCCGGTGAGAACCGTGCTGCCATACGCCGACCAGCAGCAGTTGCCGCGCTTCTTGATCCGGGCCACGCCCTGGAAGGGCTGCTGCGACTGCCGGTCCAGCCATTGGCGCTCCAGGGTGTACTGGATCGAGTGGAGCGACTGGATCTTCTGCCACGCCGCCTCGTTCTTCGCCACGAGGGACGACAGCAGGTCGCCGGAAGAAGAAGCCGCCCGTCCGCCCTGGCCAAGGAGCACAAGAACCAAGGTCAAGACCACTGGCACGGATCCTCGCAGATGGCGTTCTCTCATCCTCACCGTCTTTCCCTCCGGATTCTCTCCATGTTGGACCACCGGTGCAATCCCTACCACAAACCGCGCCCGGAGGGATTCGGACCCCCGACCGCCGGATTAGAAATCCGATGCTCTATCCAACTGAGCTACGGGCGCTGGCTCCCAGATGGTAATCCCGCCGGGCGGCACTGTCAATAATCCGCATGCGGGGCGATACACCCGGTGGCGCGTTGGAAATCGGCATGAAAAGGGACCCGCGTCGCGTAGTGAAGGTAGAGGTTCGGGAGGCACGCGACGAAGAACGGCCGCTGGGGCCGGGGGCCGACCAGGCTCATCTCGCCGTGCACGACATTGTAGATCTGGGGCAGCTCATTGATCCGCATCCGCCGACAGGCGTTTTTGGGCTGATTTACGGGGGTCCCCTTGGCGGTCTGATTGGCGGTCTGAATTGGCGCGGTCAAAAATGCGGTCTTTGCGCCAGGGACCGTGGGTGCCGGGCTGCCGGCTTGGCGGTCTGAACGGGCGCGGGCAAGAACGCGGTCTTGCCGCCGCGGGCCCGGGGCGGCACCAGACAACCGCCGTGGCGAGGGCGTCTCGCCCTTGACCAGAATAGGTCTTCGGCGACACTCGGAACCGACAACCGCCTACTGACTGCCGACAACTGCTTCCATTCTGGTTAGTGAGTGCCCCGGCTGCCGGACGATCACGCCGATCAGAGCTGTGCCACTTGCAGGTTGGATCGACACATCGCAGAAGGGACTGAATCTTGCCCATGCACCATGAAAATCTTCCTTGTCATGGCAGAATTTCATGGTAATTTGGCGGCATGATCGCTCGACCAAGACTCATCGAATCGGTACGGCAGGCCTTGGCGAGAAGCCGGGTAGTTGCCTTGTTGGGGCCCAGGCAGTGTGGCAAGACCACTCTGGCCGGCCAACTGCTCGCGCCGGACTCGCCCAATTACTTCGACTTGGAAGACCCCATCAGTCTGGCCCGCTTGGATGAGCCCATGACCGCGCTGGGCGGATTGAAGGACCTGGTCGTCATTGACGAGATACAACATCGGCCCGATTTGTTTCCGGTGCTGCGAGTCCTGGCGGATCGGGTTCCCCTGCCGGCCCGATTCCTGACCCTTGGCAGTGCCTCGCCGGGCCTGCTGCGCCAATCATCGGAGTCTCTGGCGGGTCGAATTGCCTATGTGGAGATGGGCGGTTTCAGTTTGGAGGAAGTCGGGCTGGACGCCCAAGCTTCCCATTGGCTCCGCGGCGGTCTTCCCTTGTCCTTTCTGGCAGAAGGCGACGTTCGCAGTGCCCTGTGGCGTGGGGATTTCATCCGGACCTTCCTGGAGCGCGACGTAGGCCAGGCGGGATTGTCTGCGCCTTCGACAACGCTCTTTCGCTTCTGGACCATGGTGGCACACTATCACGGCCAGACCTGGAATAACGCCCAGATCGCCGGTTCCATGGGTGTCGACGGCAAGGCCGTCCGGCGGTACCTGGACACCCTGACGGACCTGTACATGATCCGCCAAGTCCAGCCCTGGCACGCCAACATCAAGAAAAGGCAGGTGAAATCGCCCAAGGTCTATTTCCGCGACACGGGCCTGCTGCACTACCTCCTGGGCATTCGTACGGAAAAAGACCTGTTGACCCATCCCAAGTGTGGCGCCTCGTGGGAAGGATACGTGATTGACGAGACGCTCAAAGCGGTGGAACCGGAAGCAGCGTTCTTTTGGGCCACGCATCAAGGGGCAGAGATCGAC
>VGYL01000432.1 GCA_016872975.1 Planctomycetota bacterium | reverse complement strand
CGGATGTTCTTCGGGACCAGCAGAATACCATGGGTGAAGATGCCCGGCCAGACGTCGAGCACGACTTCGTAGCCACGGTATTTCGGTCTGTCGTAAACCAGCCGCGCGCGCGGGTTCGCAGGCACACTGGGGTCGGGCATCCGGCCGATCACTTCGTTCCAGATGTAGTCGCGGTAGAACTGCGTGGTCTCACGCCACCGCTCGGGCGAGGAACTGTCCGCCTTGCTCCAAAACTCGGCGCGCCGGAGAGGCGACTCGCGGATGAGGCGCTGGGTCCAGGCGACAAGCTGGTCGAACTGCCGCTTCATGCGTTCGGCAGCCGCGAACGACGGACGGAGCTTCTCCGGCGCATTTCCAGACGGGGCGATGTTCACATTGGCGCCCGCTGCCCGGAGCAGCGCCGAAAGGGCTTGGTCGGAGCCCGGCAGACCGCCGCCCGAGTCTAATATGAATTCCAGCTCTCGGGCAGCGCCGATTGCAGCGAACCATTGCCGCGAACGTTCGACTTCCCTCCGGACGTCCTCCAGGGGTGGGGTCACAAGCGCCCCGTTCGGAGTGGCGCCACCGCGCTCCTTTGTTGCAGGCGGAGGACCCTTCACGTCCGGCGCCGCGCTCGCCTCCACCACCAACCCGCGGGGCGCGATCATCGAGGCGATCTCGGCATCGCCGAATTCGTTGAGCAGACCCCAGACATCGCGGTAGACCGGCTCTTTCCACAGCGCCTCGCGAGGCTGGAAGTAGCCGCTCACGAGCGCCGCGTCGATGCGTGAATCCAGAGCCGCACTGTAAAAGGCGATAAGGCCGCCCTCACCGTAGCCCGCCACCCCGATTGGGACGGCGCGCCCCCGGTTCTCCGCGGCGAACCAGTCGACCGCTGCCAGCACCTTCTGCACTTCGTAACCGATGATGTGGCGGCCGGTCTGGAACGCCATGCGGTAGATCCATTCGCGGTGTGGGAGGTTTGTCATCCGGATGCCTGGGATGCCTGACCAGGTTGCGCTGCGGTCGATGAGCAACGGGACGAGGACCTGGCAACCGCTTTCGGCGAAGCGGCGCGCGAACTGAGCGGTTGGTGCGAAGCCGGGCTCGATCCCGGCCAGCGCCTCTGGCGTCCAGTCGGCGTCCGGCAGGGCGACGATCCGCGCCACCGCAGGCCGGTCGGGTTCGATCAGCAGGCCTTCCGCTTCGACTCCCTCGAACACCGGCCAGCGTACGGCGGAAACTTTGTACCCCCTGCCGCGCCCAACCAGCGCCGGAGCTGCGGTGGTCGCGTCCAAAGTCAGGCCCGTGAAGCCCACCCTGGCGTCAACCGCACCGATGATGCGGGCGAGCCTCGCGCGGTTCGGAGCGATGGAGCGCTCGTAGGCGCTCCGGGAGCTGAAGTCGCGTTTCCAGAAGCGTTCCCGGCCCGCCGCCACTCGATCCGTTTCGCGCAGCAGGTAGTCCCTGATCGCGTCCACCATGGAGAGAGCGAAATCGCCATCTCCCGTCAGCGGCGCGGTCCCAGGCAGTTGCGCCTGGGCGGCGGCCGGGGCCGTCAAAACCCAGACCAGCGCTGCCACGCAGATCCTAAACATAGAAAGCCCTCCCAAATAACCGGCCGCGCAAATCAAGATGGCGCGCGCCGCCTTCGATGAACCAGCAGTTCGCGTAGAGGTAGAGGAGGAACCCGGCCACTCCGTCGCCTCGCCGCGGTTATGCAAGCCCGCATCGGTTTTCAACTTGACGAGGATCCAGTTGTGTTTCACCTCTTCAACCAGCCGGGTTGCCGCGGCGCTCGCTATTCGCACCTCAGATGACTCCTTGGGGATCGACTGGCATTGCAGACAGAATACGCTGAGCTGAGGCGGCTGTCAACCCACCTCACCGAGAGCCAGCCGTTTCGGAACTTTGGGGTCTCAGGGTCCGCGGAGGGGCCGGTTGACGGGCTGAGGCGGCGTGTGTGGGCCTACGGCAGCGGGAGGTCCTATGGTCGGGGGCAGTTTTCCAGGCCCTGCTTTGGGGTAGGTCGGATCAGACTGTGCAGGGGTGACGCAGGGAAGGTAAGCGGGTGCCAGTTATCAACTGCTGTCCGGCGCAGAGGGGCGCGAAAGAGCGAGCCACAGCAGGCGGCATAGTTGTTCGGCCGAGCGGAGCGGGTGCCGCCCGCGGTGCAGATAACGGATGCGGTAGAGGCGCTCGATGACCACAGCCAGCAAGGTGATCAGCCAGTTCAGCAGGACGCTGTTGGCCTGGTGGTGGCAGATGTGCTCGATCCCGTAGCGGTTCTTGGCGTCATTGAAGCCCTGGTTCTCAATCTCCCAACGGCTCTTGGCCATGTGGTAGAGCGCCAGGCTTCCCACCTTCTTCGTGGTAAGGTTGGTGAACCACTCGGCCTGGACCACGGAGCCATCCGGTTTGTGTTGCCGATAGCGGGCCACCCGCACCGTCTCCCAGTGGAGCGTTTCCCAGGGATCGAAATCGCCGGCGTCCCAGATCTCCACCCGGTCCTTGCCGTCCCGATAGACGCGGGTGGGCGGCTGCGTGGCGAAGCGCTTCTCTACGGCGGCCAGCAGCTCCGGGAGGTTGCCTTTCAGGCGGGCCACCACGGACAGGCCGGCCCGGTCGGCGGCGTGCAGAAACGGCGCGGTGGCGAATTCGCCGTCCACCACCAGGTAGCGCGCAAAGCGCACGCCCAACCCCTTTACCGCCCGCGCCAGTAGGCGCTGGCCGGCCGCGTACTCGCTGTCGCCTGGCCCATACGGCTCGGCATCGAAGGGCAGTGACAGGCCCGCTCCCACCACGCTGATGGCCACGAAGTGGTGACGGTAGCCGCTGACCTGCTTCTCGGCGTTGCGGAAGGGCCGGCACAGCTCACAACCCCGCTGGGCACTGCGTCCGGCGCTGGTCCCGTCGATGGCTAAACCGACGAACCCGCAATCGTCAAACGCCTTGTTACGCTTGGCCAGGCGGACCGCATGCAGTAGAGCGGCGCGGGTGGAGGCCGCCTCCAGGCGTTCCGTGAAGTAGCCCAAGGCATCGTCGCCAAAGGCGGCGGACACACACAGTGCCCGGCACACGGAGGAACGCACCAACTGCTCCACCCCATGGAAGCTGGGCTCGCGCAGCAGGCGGGTGATCAGCAGGGCCCACAGCAGCGCGCGCGCCGGGATCTGCGGTTGCGGCCGCCCGTCGCCGGGATCCACCAGATAGGGCCGCAACCGAAGACACCCGGTCACATAGCGGAACAGGCGGCGCGGCGTGGGCCCCTTCACGGTCGGCTTTTGCGCCGCTGCCGGCGGGCCAGCACCAGCAGTTCGGCGTTGGCGGTGAGGACCTCGCGGACGGCGTCCTGGAACTGGCGGCCGGCAGTCACCCGGCGTTGGACCTCTTCAACCATGTCCTTGGGGACGTGCAGGGTGCGCTTCTTGCGGTCGGCCATGAAGGTCAAGGTCCAGATGGGGTGGCCGGGGTCATGGGCTTGGGCGCAGTGACAGGTGGGTTTGCCGCAGCGCAGATGACTCAGCGAGAGCGAGCCAGGCAGCAGGTCATCGGGGATGGGGAAGCGGCGGAGCAGCTCGGCCTTGCGTTGGCGGAGGCGAGCGGCCTGGGGGCCGCGGGATTGGGCGTAGGGTCCGTACATCTCATGGTAAGTATACCATTAGACACACAAAAATCAAGACAAATGTTTTGAATGCGAAAATAGGGAGGCCCGGCCGGGCTCCGCTGGAGGAGCCTTCACCCCAGGCTTGGCGCGGCCCCCGACGGCCCACCCCCTACCTAAGTTCCGAAACGGCTGACCGAGAGCTGCAATTGACACCGGCATGTCTCGTGCAGTAAGATTAACTCGTCGAGCTAGTATATCACTGGAGAGACTGGAAAAACCCGCCATGACGCGTCGGCATCTAATGCGGCTGGGGGCTCTGGCCGCCACCGTCGTTCAGCGCGCAGAGCCCCGGCAGCACCGCCGTCTTCCCGTTACCGACCATCACTACAGACGAGTGAAGGACTACGTCGAGGAGCAGCCCGTGGCAGGATACCAATGGGCGTCCAATGCCGCGTACGAAGCGTTCCGCGATTTGAAATACGGCGTGCGGCTGCACTGGGGATTGTACTCGATCGGGGGCCGAAGAGGCGAATCATGGCCATTTCTGGCCATGTCTTCTGAGGAGAAGCAACAATACCAGGAACTCTACAGCACATGGAATCCACAGGGCTTCGACGCCGACGAGTGGATGGACCTGTTCGCGGAGGTCGGCCTGAAGATGTTCGCCTTCACGACGAAGCACCACGACGGATTCTCGCTGTTTGACACCCGGACCAGGGTGCGGCAGCGGGTGAACTGGGTAGCCGAAGGAGGGCCACGGATCGAATCCTGCGATCTGGCGTACAGCATCATGGAAACGCCGTTCCGGCGGGACGTTGTCAGAGAGTTGTGCGATGCGGCGCGCCGCCGCGGGATCAAGATCGATTTGTACTTCTCGCACCCGGACTGGTACGACGCCGACTTCCGCCCCTATAACTATCACCCACTCCAGACGCCATCCTCGCCCAAGTTGCTGATCGAATGGGAGACTGCTACCAAACCCCGCCTTAAGGATCGGATGGTGATGACGCCCGACCCGACCCCGGAGGAGACCCGCCGGATGATGGCCCGACATCGCGCCCAGATCACGGAACTACTCACAAACTACGGCCCGATCGACATGATGTGCCTCGACCAATGGCTTGGCCCCGCCGTCTGGCCGCAGTTGCGGGAGACGATCTTGCACATCCGCAGACTCCAACCGGACGTCATGCTGCGTGCGCGGGGCATCGGCAATTACGGGGACTACTACACTCCCGAAGGATTTGTGCCGGGCAGCAGGGAGAACACGGACATGCCCTGGTTTGTGATCCACGCCCTGGGATCCTCGTTCAGTTACGATCCCGTGGCGGAGAACCACAAGGGCACCGGCTGGATAATTCGTAACCTGGTGGACTCGGTCGCCAAAGGCGGGGCTTTCATGGTCGGAATCGGTCCGGATGGAATGGGCAGGTTTCACCCGGCGGCGGTCGCTCAGTTGAAGGAGGCCGGCGATTGGCTGAAAGTCAACGGCGAGGGAATCTATGCGACTCGGCCTCGCGACGGCGATCTGTGGTCGGAGGGTGACGGCGTCCGGTTCACCAGGACCAAGGATCGCCAACGCGTCTATGCCTATGCTTTGGCGTGGCCTGGAGACAGATTCGTTCTCCGTACTGTGCGGCCGCGCAGCGGATCCGAAATCCGTATGCTCGGGTATCCCGAACCGTTGAAGTGGCGGCACGACTCCGAGCGCGGGACCATAATCGATCTCCCCGCGGCACTTCAGGAACCTTCACGGCGGCCGGGCCGCTTCGCTTTCGGGTTCCGGATGGAGGTAGCGTGAGGTCAAGGCCGGACCACCGGCCACTGTTCTCCGCCAGAGTTGAACCATACCTGGGGTCTGAATGCTTGTAACTGTTAAGAACCGACTTTGCTCTAAGGCGCCGTTAGCTGATCAAGCCTACTTCACGATCCGCGATCACATCCTGAGCGGGACGTTTCCTCCGGGGGCTGTCCTGTCCCGGCGCAGACTGGCCGACAAGTTCGGCATGAGTTTCCTGCCGATCTCCGAGGCGTTGCAGCGCCTCGAGAGTGACGGGCTGGTGGAGAGCCGGCCGCGTGTCGGCACCAGGGTGCGGACTCCCACCCCGGAAGAGGTCCGCGGCCGTTACGTGGTCCGCGAGGCGCTAGAAGCTCAGTCGGCGCGGCTCTGTTGTGAGCGCGCGACGTTTCCGGAACGTCTCGAACTCCGCCGGATGGCTGAACAACTCGACACGTTGTACTCGCGGTCAGCCGCCGGAGAGCGGGATGCGGACTTTCTGTACGTGGTCCACCAGCAGCACATGAACCTCCACCTGCGGATTGCCGATCACGCACGTTGCCCGGAACTGAAGGAGGCCATTGAGAAGAACCATGTGCTTATTTACAACTGGTTCTACGACGTGGTTGCC
>VGYL01000431.1 GCA_016872975.1 Planctomycetota bacterium | reverse complement strand
GCCAGTCTTGGCCGACTCGTAGATATCTGCAATTGCCCGGATGCGGCCGCGGATATCCTCTTGGGACGAACGCCCGCCTACCTGGGATCAGCTCCCCGCCCGTTACTGGAGGCCTATCCATGATCAACCTGCGCCTGCTTTGGACCTGGGATCATTGCACTCAGTGGACCGCCGCGCGAGCTGGTGTGCACGATTACGGTGCCAGCAACGAGTTCAGCGGCACCGCCGAGGACTTCGTCCGCGAGTACAGCCTGCTGCTGCGCTGGTGTGGCCGGCACGGCATCGACGGGGTGGTGGTGTGGGGGCTACTGCGTGATGGCCATGGCGGGGTTGAGGCAGCAAGACGGCTCTGCGAGGTCGCTGACCAGGCCGGGGTCAAGCTGCTGGCCGGCGTGGGGCTCAACGCCTACGGCGGCGTGTACTACGAGGGCGACTCGGAGTGGTCGCTGAACAATCATCTGCGCAAACACCCGGAGTTGCACGCGGTGCGCGCCAACGGGCAACGACATATCTGCCACGTGCCGGGGAATTCGCCGCAGCCGTTCCACCATGCCTGCCCCTCACGCCCTGAGAACCTGGCCTACTGTCTCGACAGCCTGCGCTGGCTGATGGAGACGGTGTCTGTGCACGGGGTTCAGGTGGAGAGCGGCGACACCCACGTCTGTGAGTGCCGTCTGTGCCGCGAGCGTCGGCAGCACCCGGTGTCCGCGCTGTCCTGGGATGACATGGCCCTGTTCTACGGCCCTGCCGCCGAGGCGGTGGGGTCCGTGCGACCGGATGCCACCGTGGTTCTGGAAACGTATTCCCACCCCGAGCCGGTCACCGACGGCACGGTGCCGGGCTTCGGGGGCGGGTCGCCGCCGTCGGTGGCGCAGTGCCTGGCGCAGTTCCCGCGCCGGGCGTACGTGCAGTGGGTCGCAGACCACTTCTGCGCTCCCCGCCGTTCGGCGCCATGGACGGCGCGGGCCCCCGCCGGCTTCGCCGGGAACATCATGCGTGCTCATCTGGCGACGTGGTGGATGGGTCGGGGGGACGAGGTGGCGGTGGACTGGCTGGCGCAACTGGCACAGCAGTCATTGGCCCATGGCTTCAACGGCCTCTCGATCTTCGGGGAGAAGTCGCCCTTCCGCACAGGCTGCGAGCTGAACTACCTGGCCCTGGCGGATTACGGCTCGGCGGCGAACCCGGGGGCTGACTTGGAATCGTTCCTCACGCGGGTGGCGGCGCCGCTCCTAGGGGGGCCGGAGCGGGCGGCGGAGTTTCTGCGCCTGGCGCGGCTCATCGGGGCGCCGGAGGAGCTGGAGAGGGCGGCGGCCCAAGCGCGGCGGCACGCGGCGCAACTGGACGGACGTCCGGCTGGCCGCTGGACCTGGCTGGCCTGGTACCTGAGCCGGTGGCTCTACGACGCCCAAGGGTGAGCGCTGGCGACTGGTGCCGGCCGCTGTTGGATCGCTTTGGCGACTGGGAGGCATTACTGACCTGCGGTCTGGGACGAGGAGGCCGAACACGGCGTTCAACAGAGCATGAGTCAAGCAAGCTGTCCCCGGAACATCGGGTAGATGACCTGCTCTTCCCGTAGCTCTCCCTGGCCATTTGCGACCCGGCAGCTCCCCAGCCCCAACAGGGCACCAGACAGCAGACGCCTCATGCCGGTGTCGCTTGTCTGAACGTCACATGGCATCCTGGAACTCCGTTGGCGTCTCCCCGGTCTCCAGTTGCGCCCCGTCCACCCAAACCGTTCCGGGATCGCTGCTGCGGATTTGGATGTAGGCATCTCCGTATACGGTCACTTGTGGCGTGTGGGTATGCGTGAAGCGCATCCACTCCGTCCCGACGGTCACCTGTTTGCTGGCGCGGTAGCTTCCCACGAACAGGTGCACTGGGCAGTTGGGCCGATCTGCCTTCAGATAGGCGGAGAACACGTATGGCTGCCCCTGGCTCAGCGTGAGGTTTGAGAGCGTCTGGTGGCACGTGACGCTACGAGCCATGGCGTCCAGCGGGAGACTGGTCGTGGCGCCAGGATTGACCAGACGCAGGCTGTGCTTGCCGTGCCAGGCTGTCCCGCTGTCCATGCCCCAGAGAGGGTTCTTCCCGCCAATGTGACCGGGCACACCGATGAGCGACCAGAGGGTATCCCAGGAGACGGGCCAGCCGGACAGCCACGTGCTGCGCTCGAAGCTGCCGTTGCGGATGAGGTTACGGGTGTCCGGCAGTCGGACAAGCGAGAAGTCATCAAACCAGGCGCGGCCGCTCCCTTTGGGGCCGCGAGTTCCGGCGAAGTCATCGTTGCTGTCGTGCCTGCACCGCACACGCACTTCCACCGGCTCGCGGCCGGTGCTGAAGACGGAGGAGACCTGCCCCCAGCCCGCGTAGTTCTCGACGCCGAGCAGCCGGCCGGTCATGCGGCGACCGCCGCCAAGCAGGAAGACGTATGCTCGGTGCAGCGCGCCGGCAGTTTCCAGACGAATCCAACCACTGAACCGGTAGAAGGAATCCGGCTTCAGGAGAATCGGGTCGCTCACATAGTCGAGCATGATGTTGGCATCGGTGAAGCGGAGACAGGCAGAACGTTGGCCTCCGTGGGCCATCTTGTTGTCAATGAAGCCGCGCTTGGCAATGTCAGCCCAGGCTTCTCTGTCAGCCGGCACCACCTGCCAGCCTTTGTCACCCTCGAAGCCGGGGTTGGGAATCAGGTTGTCAGGAGACCCAGCCGTGTCGGTCATGGCGGCCGGAGTGGGGACCTCCACTGAGGTCGTCAGCTTCAACTCCGCCCCCGCGGACCACGCGTCCGGCAGCATGTAGACATGCCGTCCGTACCCCTCGAAGCGGTCCTGCCAGCGACCCTCGCGCAGCGGCAGCGAGCGCTTCTCGAACCAGACCTCTGTCCCCGAGTGACATGTCGCCGGAGCCTCGAAGGTCACTCTCGCGGGACTCGGAGTCGCATTGGCGGCGATGACGAACGTCTGCCGACCGTGCCGGATGACCCGGGCCTGAACCACGCGCGCCATCTCCGGTGGAGAGATCCGAACCGGCGGGTCGGGACGCAGCTCAGTCAGCACCGGCGACAGCGCCTGTAACTCCCCTGCCAGCTTGCGCATCACGTCCCAGGTTGCCGCATGGCGCGGAGGCCAGGTCCACCACACGATGCCACTCGCTCCGGCAATCACTCCCAGGTACGTCTGCGCTACTTGCTGTTCCGGGGGCACCGGACCGACGGTCTCATAGCTCTCCAAAAGGGGAAGGAGCCAGTACGGGCATTTCAGTCGCCTGGCGATGGCGACGTTGGTGCGGACCTCCTCGTACAGCTCGCACAGCGGCGATTCATTCGGGGTCATGTAGATGTCGGAAGCAATGATGTCCGCGGCCCCCGGCCACTCGTGCGGCCGTCGGGAGAAGTTGAGCAGGACCGCCCGGCCAGAATGGCGCTCGCGGACGGCTCGCCTGAAGGCGGTGACCGTTTCCTGCATCTGGGGATTAGGCTCGTCGAGGCTGTTGAGGGCAAGCACCGCCGGATGACGGCGGAGGGTATCCACGATCCGGCCGAGAGGCTGGTTGAGGAATCGTTCGAAACGGGCAGGAAACTCCGGAGCGCGATAGCCGAGCGGTTCGGGAGCGAATGAGGCGGGAGCCTCGATCAGCCACACCCCGGCCTCTTGGGCGGCGTCGGAGTAGGACGTCAGGAACTTCGACACCGCCCCAGGCTCCCTCTCGATCAGCCCGGTGAGTTTCGGCCCCAGGAGGCCGCTCGACCCCAACCGAACCGTCAGGTTCATCCCCGCTTGCGCGCAAGACTTCATCTGCTCGGGCACGACATTGTAGCAGCCAATGGCAAAGAATGGCTTGCCGTCCACCAGCAGACAGGCGCGGTCAGAGTCGAAGCCGACTTGAGGCAAACCCTCGGCGGCTGAAACCCCTGACACAAGAATCAAGAGCAGACCTAGGAGCGTTGCTCTGTGCATGAAACCCCTCCCTGCGGGAACCTTCGCCGTCGCGCTGGACCGGCCGATGTCGCTCGTGTCCCGCAACACGCTTTGGCAAATGGGCGCTTCACTTGGCTCATACGGCTGGCGCACCAACGTATCTCGCCGAATGGCTTCCTGCCGCGGTAGGCCAGTCGGCCGTGCCCATTGTGAAGGGCAACCGCGTGGATGTTAGCAGGCGTGTCTTGAGAGTCAAGACATTCTCTGGATCGAGGTGGAGCTATCCGGGCCGTTCTGGCCTGCTTTGCGGCCGTCGTATTGCAAACCCCCGGCATACAGCCTATAATGAACAACATGAAGACAAGAAGATTTCTCTCTGTTGGATTTCTGCTCTCGACACTGTTCGCGGCCGCGATGGCGCGCGCAGAGGATGATGCAAAACAGATCGCCTCCCTGACCGGCTTCCGCGGCGGCCTCGTCGTCCATGTCAGTTGCGAGGACGGGAAACTTACCGCGGCGCTGCGCCTGGCCGATAACTGCGTCGTCCAAGGGCTTGATGCGAGCGCGAAAAATGTCGAGACGGCGCGCGCGGCCATACGTTCACTGGGCCTGTACGGCCCGGTCTCCGTCATGCAGTGGAGCGGGAAGAAACTGCCCTACGTGGACAATCTGGCGACGCTGGTCGTCTGTGAAGACCGGAGTGTCCCGCCAGACGAGATCATGCGCGTGCTCAGGCCGCTCGGAGCCGCCGCGGTCAAGCGCGACGGGAAATGGGCGGTGACGTTCAAGCCGTGGCCGGAGAACATTGACGAATGGCAACAGCACTATCACGGCGCTGACAACAATGCCGTGGCGCAGGACACCGTGGTCGGCCCGCCGCGGCGGTTCCAGTGGATCGCCGAGCCGGAGTGGCAGCGCGCGCATCTCTCGATGCCTTCGATCAACAGCCTCGTCTCGGCGAAAGGACGCCTCTTCACCGTCGAGGACCTCGGTTCCGCGGAGCACCCGGCGTTGCCGGGCAAATTCGCGCTCGTGGCCCGGGACGCCTACAACGGCATCGTCCTCTGGCGCGTGATGTTCCCGGACTGGCATCCGATCTACATCCGCGACAAGGAGACCCCGGTGCAACTTCAGCGTCGTCTCGTGGCTGCCGGGGATGTTGTGTATTGCACGCCGGGCTACGCGGCGCCGGTGACCGCATTCGACGCGGCCACGGGCGCGGTCAAGAAGAAGTACGAGGGGACAGCGAAAACAGTGGAGTTCGTCTATGACCGGAACGTCCTGTTCGTCGTCGCCGGCGAGCAGTCCGACATCTCGGAGTCTCTCCTGGATCAGTCGCGCTCCGCGCTCAAGACGAGCCTGTTCAAACTCGAAGCCTATGGGCCGATCATCAAAAGGTCTGACGATCCGAAGAACGATATCTTTGCCGTTGACGCGCAATCGGGGAAGGAGCTCTGGAGGAAGTCCGGAGATGAGACGAAGGACTATCAAGGCGCATCGCTCGGCGTGACGGGCGACCGGGTAGTCTACGCCACCGGGAAGGAGCTTGTGTGTCTGGACCGCGCCACGGGCCAATCGGCCTGGCGCGTCGCCGCCCCCATCACCCTCAAAGGCCCCTCGGGCAAGGCGGTTTCCCTGGTCCTCTCGGACCGCGCGGTGTTCGTCGCTGACTCGGAAAAGCTCCGCGCCTTTCGTCTCGCCGACGGCCAGGCGCGCTGGTCGCAACCCGCCACGCTTAACCATCACAAGCCGCCCGACGTGTTCGTGGCGAACGGCCTGGTTTGGGCTTCCTCGTACGACGCCTCGATCGGGAAACCGGCGCCGGCGCAAGGCCTCGACAGGATGGGCGCGAACGGCTTCGATCCCGAAACCGGCAAACTGGTCAAACACCTCGAGCAGGCCATGTCCGGCCCGATGGGGCACGACCGGTGCTACCGGAACCGCATCACGACCCGCTACTACATCAACACCGCGACCGGCGGCAGCGATTTCCTCGGGTTTGCGTCCCCCGCGGAATTCCCCAATCCCTGAATCCGCAGCACCTGTGGCATCGGTCCTTTGCCCTGCAACGGCCTCTACTACGCCGGGCC
>VGYL01000430.1 GCA_016872975.1 Planctomycetota bacterium | reverse complement strand
ATTACTTCAAGATGCCGCCCGTGGATTCGTCACCGGAGACGATGGCCGCCATCCATAGAGGAATGGAGCAGATCTGCCAACGGAAAGGGACTTCGCGCGCGAACCCTTTAGTGGGTCTGGGAGTACACGGATTCCATGCAACGCTTGCGACGCTTCACTTTGAACTTGAACGGCAGTCCATTGAAGCAACAGATGGAGAGGCCATTCTCGACAGGATGCGCATGAAGCATCGAGTGACCGGCATGGCAGTCGAGCTCTTCAACAAGGTGTCTATCGGCTCTGCATCATGAACGAATGAGAGCCTCGATGGACTCCATCTCCAAAGGCAGGGCCAGCGGCCGGTCTACTGATCATCGAAGACACGGGCGTATGGGAGACACACATGCGAACACTGTACGTTATGAAAGATGAAACGCACGCCCCGGCGGGCTTCGCGTTCTCGGTCTACGAGAATCGATTAGACCCGAAGGGAAGCGTGCGGGCATGGTTCAAGACCGAGAGCGATGCCCGGCTCTTCTCATCCGCAGAGCAAGAGATCCAAGAACTCAAGAGGAAGCTGGGGGATGTAAAGCGGAGTGCCAGCAGCGCGTACCACAGGGGCCTCCTCGTTCACTAGGCCACGGTGACCCGGGCGTTCTGCGGACGGCTACTGTGGTGGCGTTTCGTGAAGCGGCGCCTCGGTGGCGTGGATCATGCCTAGGGTCGCCGCTTTCCGAATGCCCTCCGGCATCGACGCCGCCGCCGACTTCGCGCCGTCCAACGAGGCCACTCCGCCCCGCATATCGCCGGCGTTGAACTGCCCGCACGCGATGGCGACCAACGCCCACGCCCTTGACTCGCCGTCCTCGATCTTCCCGGCCACCGAGCATGCCTCCGCGAAGGATCCCGTTTCGGCAAGGTCGACGCATATCTCCTTCAGTGCTGACGCACGCTCATCCGCGTCGGCCATCCGCAAGGAACTTCTGACTCTCTCTTCCATTTCTGTTTTCATGTCACCTCCCGTGTATCGCAACTTGCCGCTTCGGTCCTCCATCGCGCCATCGGCGAGGACATTATCCTTCGCCTCCGGCGTGATGCTGGGGCCGGTCTAAAGTGGGTTCTTCCGGGGGGGACCTGTTTTGGTCGCGCCGCGGGCCGGATGAGCATCCGCTGAACGCGGTCCCCCGGGCCGAGATTATCAAGTTCGCGGTGCAGTGTCCGCTCCAGCGCGGCAGTCGGGCTTCCATGAAGTAATCCCGCATGGCTCCTCTCCATGGACAGCTCTTGTAGCCAGCTTGAACGCCCTTCGCAATGACAAAGGACGTCTCCGGGGCTTCGTCCCGGGCGCGTTCTCGCCGCGCTGCCGGTGAAGCCCATGCGTTCTTTTTGATCCCGTTTCAAGGAAGTCCAGCTTGCGACTCCAGCGCGTCACGCGCACAATCCCCGAACAAAGGGCATGCGGAAGGATGCACGTGCATGAGGGTGCCGATAGAAGGCCTTGTTGTCGTCACGATGGGTCTTGGGCTGCTTCAGGACGCATGGTCGGCGTCGGCGTCGGTCACGAGCCGCGACGGGAACATCCACTACACGCACCCCTCGGGCAAGAGTCTGCGCCTGACGGACTCGGGACGGGATCAAGAACCCTCCCTTCAACCCGGGGGCGAGTGGGTCTACTTCATCCGTACGTTTGAAGGTGCATTCAGCGGCGGGAAGTACCGCCCTCCTCCCGGGAAGACCGTGCCGCCCGGAACCTTGCTGCAGGAGGAGGTCTGGCGCGTCCGCAAGGACGGTTCTGACGCACGCATGCTGTACCGGCATGAGGCAGGCATGCCCAGCGAAGACGACGATCACGACATAGCCTCGATCTCGAACATCCAGTTCTCCCCTGATGGCAAGAAGGTCTACTTCGAGGCGTCGCGATGGGCCACGTCATCCGAGTTGTGGATGATGAACGCCGATGGATCGGGACAGGTAGCACTGAGCCCGGGGAACGGCACACGGATCATCCAATCATCGAAAAGCGGGGAGTATCGCGGCTATATCCTGACGAGCCTGCACCGCCATTTCGTGTTTGGCGGATCCTATGACTGGTTCCACATCTTCACTCCGGACATGAAGAAGGAGATTGGCCCGGCGGGGGAGAGTCTGGAAGAGGTTGTGAGTGCGGGTGGGCTGACGCTTGTGCCAACGGGGAGGACCGGCAAAGACCAGGGCGACCGCTGAAAGGGAGGTCTATGAATGAGACACAAGTACGGGACTGGATCATCGCGAATGTGCTCATTCCGCTTCGCGGCAAGGGCCGCGTTGAGGTGCGGCTCCGTGCCGGAGATGTGCACAAGGCGCCGCGCTTGAAGGATCGCATGCCTACGGTGTGCAATGGGATGAGAGCAGTTCGGGCGGACGGCGTTACAATGCTCCGCATGGAAATGGGCCCGGACATAGATCCACGCTCTGGGTGCGGTGCGAATGTCTGGTGTACGTACAAGCTCGACTGATAGGTGATCCGTCGTTGGAGCCAATCAGATCCGGGTTACGCCTTTGCCGGTCCTCGCCTTGGGTAGCCAGAGTACGGGCCTCCACAGAACGCCGTTCCATGGCATGAAGTCGGGATGAGGGAGAGACATGCAATGTCACCGGTTGCTGATATACTAGCGCCCAAAGAGGAGATCTTGGAATGGCGAAACAGAATCCGGGCGACGTTCTGACGAGCGATTGGAACCCCGTGATCGGCTGCTACCCGTACTCGCGCGGCTGTGCCAACTGTTGGTTCATGCGGGCAGGCGGTATCTTCGAATGGCAAAGGCGCTTGGGCAACATTCCAGAGAGGGTGCGGGCCAACGAGCGAACGGTCTTCGACGAGCGCCTTACCGTGAAGTCGCTACAGGCGAAAAAGGGTATCGTCGGGATCGTTCAGCACGGGGACCTGTTCTGTGACTGGCAAGGCAAGAACTTCTCTATATTCGCCAGCCCCGATGCGAAAGTGATTGCCGATGTTCTGGACATCGTCGACAAGGTTGCGACCAAGCGCAACGACAACACCAAGTATGTGCTGTGGACGAAGCGCGCCGAGCGGATGACGACGATTCTCAAAGCGAGATATCCGAATGGGGTCCCTCGGTACTATGGATGTGCCATATCAGTGGAGGATCAAGCGACTATGGCTGAACGGCTGCCGCACCTGTTGCAGCTCTTCGGCACCAAGATCCTGGTCATCGAGCCAATGCTCGACCCCATCGTCATCCCGGCGGCCGATCTTAAGAAGCTGCAGTGGATCATCGTCGGGTCGGAAACGGGGGAGGGTGCACGCTCACTGAAGTTGGATTGGGTGCGGGCGCTCAGGGACCAGGCGGTCGGCGCGGGCATCCCCTTCTTCGTCAAGCAACTGGGCGATGACCACAGGCGACCGGTACGCGAACTGGATGGGGCCACATGGGATCAGTTCCCAATCGGATATGTGAAATAGATCGGCGTGACGCGCTTTGTCGCTGTCGGGCGATCTGGTGGCCGGCACCGAAACATGGGGAGGCTATTGGACATGGGTTTTCTTCATTGCCACGGAATATCGTCGGTCTTCGTGGACTACCTAAAGAACGTAGGCCCCATTTCGATCGAGGAGACGGTCGCCAAGTTCCATACTTGCCACGATGGAGACATAGGCAGAATGAGCCCCGCGGAGTTCAAGGAGCATGCCGCATGGGCTTTGACATGTGCCGTCACTGGCTATGTTCAGGCCTGCCTCATTGAGGTTTGTGAACGAGAAACAGGCGGATCAGGGGCACCCCTTTGGAGACTGACAGATACGGCGCGGCTCAATCCCGACATGCTTCAGCCGTTCGACGGGGTCGACTGCTAGTGGCTCGCCTTCCGCCTTCAGGTTGCTGGGGTCTCGCCAAAGAACCTGGGGACTTACCTATCAATGTGACCGCGGCATTCGCGTTGACACTCTTGCTCAGCAGCAAGTCAGCGACCTGCATTCCCCCCCCCACTTCGAAGGCAAACAGCCACGCCTGCCAGGCGACAAACTCATTCATGATGTCAGCCCCGAAGCGAAACAGAGCCGTTACCACGTCAACGATCTGTTTGAACGCGCGATTTCCCTATTGCTTCGGTTCTGCCAAAGCCAGCGATACCGCCAGCACCCGCTGGTCAGTAAAGAGATTTCAATCGAACGGTTTCTCTTGGAAACCGCCCCAAGCATCCGCTTAGCCTCCACGCGGCGCTCGCCCCTCCCCTGATTCACCAGCCTTGGCGCCACCAGTCTTGGCCGCCGCTAGAAGTTCCTGTACGAGATGACGCTTGTGCACGACGGCCATCATCATGGAATTCCATCCATCGTGGTTCCTCATGTCTACATCCGCTCCGGCCGTGAGCAGGGCTTCTACAATCTCAGCATACCCATCTTCAGCAGCGAGACCAAGTGCGAACGCCCCGCTCTGCGATTGGGCATTCACATCCGCCCCCGCCTTGATCAGTTCCCTCACAATCTCCGTCTTGCCGTGACTTGCGGCCAGAATCAACGCGGAGACGTTCGCTTCCCTTGGAAGATCAACCCGTGCATTAACATCCTGCCCACTTGCCAGCAAGGACGTCACCGCAGGCAAGTCACCGCGTACGCAGGCATCGAAGAACAGCGGCAGCAGCGGGTCCTTCTCGTGTTCTTCCTCACCCACCTCCAACACACTGCCCGGACATCCCTCCTTCTGGATCTTCCGATCCTCCCCGACGCTGCACCATCCCACCTGCTTCTGAAGTGGAGACCAGTCGGCAAAGAGGAAGCGCATGCCGTACAGGTCGTAGGTGTTCGTAATCAGAGCGCCACCAGAGTAGCCTGCCCACCCGTCTTCGCTTTCCAGAGCATCCAGGCACTGCCTGACACGGCCGTCAACCGTGGCGCGGTCATGCGACAGCCACGCCGACAGCGCTTCCATGTCGAGTTGGAGGTACGGGTACTTGCAGGCTGCCATCGCCTGCTCGAAGGCTCTTACAAAGGGATGCAGGGCAGGATGGGTATGTTGCAGTATCCAGGGCATGTGGCGGCTCAGGTTCTCAAGCCCTGATGCCAGACTGGTGTGCCAGACGGACAGCGAATGCCGCTTGCCGGCTAGGGTCCACTGTTTTGTCTGGCAATCCTGCGGAGTAAAGAGAGCCCCCCACAGCAGGGGAACCCTCATGTCGCAGTCTGTTTCCGCGCACATGATGACGCCCCAATCCTTCTTCCGGCTCCCTAGGGGCTTCTCCGACTTCATCCCGTACAGAAAATCACAGTCTCCCATGGCTAGGCTCCTTTCTGAGGATTTCAGGTGAGGTTAGCAGGTGCCGGTGCCATTGGATGTCATTCGAAGGAGCTCATTCCCGATTGAACAACCCACCTGTCATCCGCTGCAGTGCGCCCTGTGGACATCCGCCGGACTGCGTCGCATCCTTTGCGTCCTCTTTGGGTTGCGTTGCTTTGCCTGTGCAGTAGCTGAGCATCCCGCGGGCGCGCTGGTACTCGAAGGTGTTCTCCGTGCGGAACTGCAGGTCCGCCAGCTTCTTCCCTTCCAGCAGCATGCACAGCAGGAGCCCGTGCCCGAAGGGGCGGCCGGAATCGTTGATCAGGTCCTCGTAGCCGCGCCCCAGCCCGACATGGTCGGTCCCGTCAAAATCAAAGAGGGCGATGTTCCGTCCCTCATCATAAAGGGTCTTCAAGCGCTTGAATGCCTCGGTATGGACGATCATCTCGGAGTACAGCTTCCCATAAACCTCCTTGCGGCCCTCAAGGTAAGAGATCCGGCGACCATTCCACCACACGAAGGCCGGCGCACATTTCCCTTTGGCCTTCGGCAGCCGGCTGACCGGATGGCGTAGGATTCCCTTGTACTGCCTGAACTCGGGATGACTCTCGGCAAAGCGGGGTTCCACCCAGCCCGCCCTCGCGAAGGTCCACCACGCGGCGGTCGGATTCAAGGTCTCCCGTCCGTCAATATGGCGTTGCACGTTCCCCTGCGCATCCTGGACCTCCCAGTAGACCTTCGAATACTGCCAGGCGCTCTCGATGTTTACAGCCGTGACGGCA
>VGYL01000429.1 GCA_016872975.1 Planctomycetota bacterium | reverse complement strand
CACGGACAGCACGAGCTGTTCAAAGCACTTCTCCGGGTACAGGCACAGAATGCCATTGGCCCCAAGGACCAGGTAGAAGTTGGCGCCATGCTCCTCGACATCGATCTGGTTCCGCAGCTTGTTCGAAACAAGCACACGGCCCTTGTCATCGACGACGTGCTGGTATTCACCTGTTAACAACAGCATGGCATCTGCCCCACCGGGTCACTTTCTTAAGGGAGATTCTACCACTACCCCCCACAATGTCAATACTTCTTCCCACTTTTTCTCGGATTTTCTGGATATTGTCTCAAGGGACAGTGACCTCATGGCCGTGTAATCGGCCCAAAGGTCATGATCTATGCACTTTTCGCATCTTGCCAACACCCCAATTCACAGAAAATTGCCCAGTGGTGATACTTCCCTGCCCCTGCCAGCCTCCTCCAATGTGACGCCCCCCTGCGCTACTGCCCAAGTCACAATTGCGCTGTGATTTCTTTTATAGGACGCGAGCAAGGTGTTGGCCAGACTCCCATCCTGTCCGGAGAACTCACAGGCCCCAGAGCGAACGCATCAGGCTGGGGACCTCAAAGCAGGTCGCGTCTTCGCAGTGTGAACGCCGTGCCCGCCGAACCCGCGGACAGAGGGCCAAGCACAGAGAGGATGGAGGAGAACTCCTGCGTGGCCTAGAAGTGAAGGGTAGTAGCAGCATCGTACGACGAGGGAATCGTATGTCGGCCGTAGTTGAGCAGCACCGTCAGGCTGCCGTGGTCACATCGTGGCTCGCCTTGCTCCGGGGAGATGCACTCCGGACGGCCCCTGCCCGCGCCGCGGACTCACCGGCACAGGAGGATCGTCAGGACGATGGAAAGAACGCTCCCCCCTACCGCAAACAGGCTCCCGACCAGGCGGGTGCGCGGCCGGCGCAGCCAGATGTAGAACCCCGACAGGACCCACACCCACATCGAGATCGTCACGACATCGACGATGATCGCCCAAGCCACATACGCGAAGTACGGCTGCCGGTAACCGAAGCGAAAGTGCAGGGCACAGATCGCATCACCCCCAGCGATTCGCCCCCGGCGAGAATCGGCCATTCGAGAGATCCTTGCCCGCGCTGCTACTTGAGACCGATTGCCACAAAGGAGAGATTGTACTCTACCGAGCCGCCGCCGCAACGCCCTCGGGCCCAAGGATCCCAAGAGACTTCTCTGGTCCGTTCCTAATCTCTACGAATTCGCTTTGCCTCGCATCCGTTCGGCGTAGAGGAAGTACAGGCCAGGGCCGAAGGACATCAGGATCACGACCAGGCCGGTGGCCATGCCGAGCGCCGTCAGGCCGTGGGCACAGCAGACGTCTTTGTGCCGGACAATAATGTGGCTGGGCACCGCCACGAGCAACTCCAGGATCGACCCGGCCAGCAGCCATTTCATCAGCCGGCGCACGTAGGCGCGGGGATCGCTCGCGTGCGCGAAGCCGCGAAAGACCCAGGCCCATCCCGCCCAACTGCACAGGACAAACAGCAGCGGCAGCTTGGCATCTTCGAAGCTGTCGTCACCCCAGAGAGCGGCACCGAGCGAGAGCACGAGGCTCACGGCCACCAGCATGAACAACGTGGCAGCCCCCAGCGCTGTCGCCCAGATACTCCGCCGGGGGATGGGACGTTCCTTGACGATCCGAATGGGCACCGCCAGCAGTAGGACTTGGCTAACGACTATGACGCCGCAGAGGACCCAGAACGGCCAAGCCTCCAGGTAGAGCCCTGCCAGAACTTCAGCGCCGTCACGGAGCCCCTTCTCAGGCCGACCCGATATCCAGCCCAGAGCGAACAACGCCGGGGCAAGAACTGCGGCGAGCCAGCACGTGTAGAGCAATACGGTCGCGCAGGGCCACCGCCGGCGGGCCAACCAGGCCGCGCCTGCCGTGATCAGAGCGATCGCCACAAAGGCCGGGAACGCGCGCGCGTCGCCTTCGAACATGTCGCGCCAACTCGGTTTCTCGTCCTCGCTCTCGACCACGGTGGCCAGGGCGGCCAGATCGTAGGACGGACAATTCACTTGGAAAGGACCCGGCACTTGTGAGGTGACCGTGAACGGACCTGCGACATCGTTGGGCTCTCGCCACGAGAGCGTGCAGCCGGAGGAGCTTCAGCCCCCGCCCAGCAGGCCCCCGCCGCCACTGGAGCTATACGTTCGGAACGTCAGGGATTGGTCGTACGATCCATCCGCGTTCCTGATCCGCAGCTTGGGCTCAGGCACCCGCTCGCCGTCCCGGTAAACCGAGACCTTCTCGCCCAGCCGTCCTTCCAGCCGATGGCTGAACCAGTATTCTGACCCGCGCCGCGTCGCGGTCAACACCGAGACGAACGGCTCCCCGACTGGCAGTTCGCTCTGACGATCCTTCTGCACCCGGAGAAGGCTCTTGTCGTCGGGAACGTATCCGTCGCAGGTCCAGGAAACGCCCTGCTCGTCCGTGCGGCGGAGGCTCCACCGGGTGAGCGTATAGCCGCCCTGCGGCAAGACCGCCGGGTCACCCGTTCCTGCGATAGAGCAACGGATCTCGATTGTCATATCCTTGGGGAGTTGGACCGTGCCCAACTGCGGCTCGCCCGACGCCGGCGCCGGGGTTCCCAGGATCGTGAGCAGCGTCAGAACAAGAACGATTCCGATGTGGTTTCTCATGTCCGGATCTCCCGAGCCATCCACGCGACCATCGTTTCTCCTATCTCGAACCACGGCAGGCCGTGACACGAACCCTGTCTCCTCCGGAAGGACATTCTGGGGGATGCGACAGGACAAGTCAACAAGAAGACTACACCGGGAGTCGGCCGGGGGCGGCCTCGCACGTCCATAGTGTGCCCGTACGAACGTAGCCAAGCCGGCTCTTGCCGTCGGAATCGAGGTTATGCCTCGGGCGTGAAGCAGCAGTAGCCGATGGCGTCACGGTCATCCCTGAGCCGTTGCCAGATCCAGTCATCCTCAATCCCCTGCAACGCCGCCGGGGGAGCAAGAAGCTGTGCTCTCACGAGCACGCCACGAACGCGTCGTCACCCGGGCGGTTTTGGAGTTAACATTCCGGGGCTGATGGAGTATGGTGGACGCGCCGAGGCCGGCGCGGTGGCCGGCATCGGCTCCAATGTGGTCGGACGTCGCGGCATTGAAGGGAGAAGACTATGGGGAATACTTGCTTGTCATCCATCGGACTGGCTCTGGGACTGAGCCTCGTATGCCTGGCGGCGAAATCGCCGGCGGGCACGCAGGTAGCGATTCAGCAATTGCAGGAGCCGGCCGGCAAGAGGGCGGATTGGCCGGTTCTCAAGCGCTACGACGAGCAACATCTGGCCAAGATCGCCCTGCCGCTCGGGGGGATCGGGACCGGCACTGTCTCACTCGGCGGCCGGGGTGACCTGCGGGACTGGGAGCTCATGAACCGGCCCGCCAAGGGGTTTGTCCCGACGCGCGGGTCGTTCAGCCCGTTCTTCGCGGTTTTCGTGAAAGACGCCCAGGGCCGGACGCAGACCCGCGGGCTGGAGGGACCGATCGATCTGGCCCTCTATGAGGAAAGCCATGGCAGCCGGGCCATCAACCACGGCCTGCCCCGCTTTCGGCGGTGCACGTTCGCGGCCGCCTATCCGCTGGGGCAGGTCATGCTCGCCGATCCGGACATGCCGGTCGAGGTCACGCTCCAGGCGTTCAATCCGCTGGTGCCATGCGATCCGGAGATCAGCGGGATTCCGGTGGCCGTCCTGCGATACGTGCTGCGGAACCGCACGAACCGGAGCCTCGAAACGTCCGTCTGCGGCAGCCTGCCCAATTTCGTCGGCATGGACGGCTCGGGCCAGACCAGCGACTGGAAAGGCGACCTCGTCGCCACCGGCGGCAAGGCCAACCGCAACGAGTACCGCCAGGGCAACGCGGTCCGCGGCATCTTCATGTCCTCGGACGGGGTCGCGCCACGGGCGGCACAATGGGGCACCCTCGCTCTGACAACCACGGCCGCCACGGGCGTCACGCACCGTATCGCGTGGATTCCGGGCGGCTGGGGCAGCTCGGGACTGGACTTTTGGGACGATTTCAGCGCCGACGGGCGACTCGAGGAGCGCAGGGCGGCGAAGGAGGACACGCCGATGGCCTCGCTCGCCGTGACCGTGGAACTGCCGCCCAAGACGGCGGTGCCGGTGACGTTCCTGCTCACCTGGCACTTCCCCAACCGGATGACCTGGACACCCAAGAAGAATGACGCGGACCGGATCGGCAACTACTATACGACCGTCTACAAGGACGCCTGGGACGTGGCCGAGCGGGTCACGCTCCAACTCGACGAGATGGAGAGGAGAACAGTCGGATTTGTGACGGCGTTCTGCAACAGCTCTCTGCCCGAGGTCGTGAAAGAGGCCGCCCTTTTCAATGTCAGCACACTGCGGACCCAGACCTGTTTTCGCACGGAGGAGGGGCGGTTCTACGGTTTCGAAGGGTGCAGCAATAAAGGCGGCTGCTGCCACGGCTCGTGCACCCACGTCTGGAACTACGAACAGGCGACCGCGTTCCTCTTCGGGAGCCTCGCCCAATCGATGCGTGAGATCGAGTTCGCCCACGCCACGAACGAGGAGGGGCTGATGAGCTTTCGCGTGAACCTGCCGCTGGAGCGGGCGCAGGAGTTCCGCAAGGCCGCCGCCGACGGGCAGATGGGCTGCATCATGAAGATGTACCGCGACTGGCAGCTCTCCGGCGACGACGCGATGCTCAAGTCGCTCTGGCCGCAGGTGAAGAAGGCGCTCGAGTTCTGCTGGATTCCCGGCGGCTGGGACGCGGACAAAGACGGCGTCATGGAAGGCTGCCAACACAACACGATGGACGTGGAGTACTACGGCCCGAATCCCCAGATGGAGATCTGGTACCTGGGCGCGTTGCGGGCGGCCGAGGCGATGGCCCGCCGGCTGGGCGACGAGGAATTCGCCGCCACCTGCAAAGACCTGTTCGCACGGGGCCGTAAGTGGACCGACGAGAACCTCTTCAACGGCGAGTACTACGAGCACCAGGTCCGCCCGCCGAAGGACGAGTCCGAGATCGCCGCCAGCCTCCTGGTCGGCATGGGCGCGAAAGACCCCAAGAACCCGGACTACCAACTCGGCTCCGGCTGCCTAGTGGATCAACTGGTGGGCCAGTTCATGGCCCACGTCTGCGGCCTGGGCTACCTGACTGAGCCGGACCATGTGCGCACAACGCTGGCCAGCATCATGAAGTACAACTACCGCGCGGGCCTGTACGGGCACTTCAACTGCATGCGGAGCTTCGCCCTCGGCGACGAGGCGGTCCTGCTGATGGCCGCCTACCCCAAAGACCGGCCGCAGAACCCGTTCTCTTATTTCACCGAGGTGATGACCGGCTTCGAGTACACCGCCGCCGTCGGCATGCTGTACGAAGGGCAGACCAAACTGGGCCTTCAGTGCATCAAGAACATCCGTGACCGGTACGATGGACGAAAGCGCAGCCCCTTCAACGAGGCCGAATGCGGCCACCATTATGCCCGCGCCATGGCCAGTTGGGCCGCGGTGCCGGCACTGACCGGGTTCCAGTACTCCGGCGTGGACAAGGCCATGACCTTCGCCCCGAACGTGGGCGAGCACTTCTGGTCCAACGGCTACGCCTGGGGGACCTGCACGATAAAGAAGACCGGACGCGGCATGAGCGTCGATCTGGCGGTCCTGCAGGGCGAGCTGACTCTCACGCAGTTCTCCCTGCGGGATTTCGGCAGCACCGGCTTCAAAGAGCCCCTGACCATCCCGGCCGTGGCCAAGGCCCAATTCACCATCGCCCGCAACCGGACGGGCGGCGCACAGAAGAGCATGTGAGCAACGGAGGCAATTGTCATTCGACAACCAACGGGTGGCATCGCCAAGGCCTGAGAGGGTGTGTGAGAAGCCAGCCTTCTCTGGGTGGCATCGTCAAGCGGAGTCTTCGGAGCTTGGCGATGGCGGACTGGCAGATGCCAGTACCGCGTCTGGGACGTCCGACGGGAGGAGATTGCTTCGTCGCTGCGCTCCTCGCAATGACATCACTGGACGTTGTATGT
>VGYL01000428.1 GCA_016872975.1 Planctomycetota bacterium | reverse complement strand
CATCCGCAGTTGTTTGCGTGCGGCGTACGGATTTTCGGCGGTGATCGTCCCTTTCACCTTCTTGCCGTTGCCTGCGATTGCAATGTATTGATATCTTGGCATACCCTGTTGCCGGTCACCGCTCCGTCGATCTCGCGAAATCACAAATCCGAACTTCGAAATCCGAAGCCCGAAACGAATTCAAAACACAAGAAAAGGGGAGGAAAATGCGAAACGCCGGCGCTGCGCAGGAGGGCCGTTTAGAATTTTCTTCCGTTTTGGTCATTGGCGCTTGTTTCGGATTTCGAATTTCGAATTTCGGATCTCGGACTTTCCTTTACAGGTCGGCCTGCGTCACCCGGAGCACTTCGGCGACCGTGGTCAGGCCGGCCAGGACCTTGCGGGCGCCGTCCATCCGCAACGTCTGCATGCCGGCGTCCAGCGCCATCCGCTTGATTGTACCGGCCGTCTGGTGTTTGTATATGAGGTCCTGGATCTTCTCCGTGATCAGCATCACTTCATAGATCCCGGTCCGGCCGCGATAGCCGGTCTTGAAACACCGCTCGCAGCCCGCGCCCACGTAGAATTTCGCTCCGTGGTTGTCCGCGAGGGACCCCAGGCCGAGCTCGCCGAGCTCCTGAGCCGTGGGCTGAGCGGGCGTTTTGCAGTCCGGGCAGGTTTTGCGCACGAGCCGCTGCGCGATGATGGCGATCAGCGACGAGCTGACCAGGTAGGGCTCCACGCCCAGGTCCAGCAAGCGGGTGACCGCGCCGGCCGAGTCGTTCGTATGCAGCGTGCTGAAGACCAGGTGCCCGGTCAGCGACGACTGGATCGCCATGCGGGCGGTCTCCACGTCGCGGACTTCGCCGATCATAATGACATCGGGGTCCTGCCGCAGCACGTGCCGCAGGGAGGTCGCGAAGGTCATGCCCTTCTTGCTGGCGACCTGGATCTGGCTGATGCCTTCGAGCTGGTACTCGATGGGGTCTTCGATCGTGATGACGTTCTTTTCCGCCGAGTTGATCCGGTTGAGGTAGGCGTAAAGACTGGTGCTCTTGCCGCTGCCGGTCGGCCCGGTGACGAAGATCACGCCGTGGGCGCGGTTCAGCAACGCGTCAAGTTTCTTCAGGTCGTCGGGCCACAGCCCCAGCTCATCGAGGCCGAAGACACCCGAGCTCTTGTCGAGAATCCGCAGGACGCAGCGCTCGCCGAAGCTGGTGGGAACGGTGCTGACGCGCAGGTCCACCTCCCGCTGGCCCAGCCGGACGGTGGAGCGCCCGTCCTGGGGGAGCCGGCGCTCCGCGATGTCCATGCCCGCCATGACCTTGATGCGCGAGATCACCAGCGGCAGCACGTTCTTGTTCAGGCTCAGCATGTCGTACAGGATGCCGTCGACCCGGTAGCGGATCTGGAGCCGCGTTTCATAGGGATGGACGTGAACGTCGCTGGCCCGCATCTGCAGGGCACGGAACAGGATGTCGTTCACCAGCCGGATCACCGGCGGACGGTTCACCACGTCCAGCAGGTCGTCGGAGCCGGACGCCTCGTCCACCAACTGGTCCAGGTTTTGCGCATCCAGCTCCTCGGCCACTTCCTCGATCACCGTGGTGCGCTGCTGGTAGGCGGTGTCGATCACGGCCGTGATGGCGGCCCGCGTCGAGACCGCCGGCTGGACCGGCAAATGCGTCATCTTCGAGACGTTGTCCAGCACGTTGGTATCCAGCGGCCGCGACAGTACCACGGTCATGCCGTCCCCATCCTCTTGGGGCGGCTTGATGCCGATCAGGTGATGGTGCTGGGCATACGTCGCCGGGACGTTCTGGACGAATTCCGGCGGGACCTGCCGGTCCGAAATCTCCGGCAGGTATTCCCACCCGAGCGTTTCGGCAAACAACCGCAGGACCGCCTCCTCCGTGAAATACGGACACGTCAACAGGACCTCGTCCAACCGGCCGCGGCCCTGATTCTCCTCCAAAAAACGGACGAGTTGGTCCGTATCGACCAACTGCGTCCGCTTCGCCGTCTGTACTAGCTTTTCCTTCATAGAGGCACTGACTTTCCAGGGAGAGCGCTTTATCGAGCATCCAGTACTTTCGGCGGATCGACCCGCTTGGGTTTAATGCCGGGCCAATCTTCATATCGATGGAACTCCAGTTCGTTCTTTTCAAACGCCAGGCGGTCTCTCTCGGACAGGACTTCCAGCTCCTTCATCCCGTGCGCCACGGTCTCATCGGGCCGGATGATCTCCGCTTTGACGAACATGTACAGCTTTCTCTGATCGTCCGCGTTGCGGACGCTCCGGAAGAGGCCGCCGACGAGCGGGATGTCGCCCAGGAGCGGCACTTTCGAGCCGCCCTTGCTCTGATTCATCCGCAACATCCCGCCGAGGATGACGGTGCTGCCGTTGGGCAGGGTCACCTTGGTGTCCACCTGGCTGGTCCCGGTGCCCGGGGGCCGGTTCGCGCTCGAGGCGAGATCTTTCTGGTCGAAGTCGGACCGGGTCAGGATGATGTCCAGGCGCAGCAGATTGCCTTCGCTGATGTGCGGCGTGATGTCCAGCGTGATGCCGGCCTCGTACGAGTTGAAGCTCGTGGAGGTCTGCACGATGCCGCCCTGTTGCGGGCCGCTGGTGGCCGAGGCCAGGGGAACCAGGTTCGTCACTTCGACGTACTTGGTGTCCTTGGTCTCGATCTTGCCGTTCTCGTTGTCGTTGACCAGCAGCTTGGGCTTGGCCAGCACGCGCCCGTAGGTCTTGGTCTGCATGGTCTCCAGCAGGGCCTGGATCTGCCGGTCGCCGTAGAAGGCCGACAGCGCCCCGCCGCCGGTCTGGACGAACTTGCCGAGCGCATCGGCGCCGGGTTTGATGCCGCTGACGCCGGAGGTGGCGGCCAGATCGGGCGAGCTGCGAATGAGGTTCAAATCGTAGTCGAACTTGTCCGTCTTGCTGATCTCGACCAGCGTCACGTCGATGAGCACCTGCGGCCGGCGCTTGTCCAACTGGGCCACCAGGTTGGAGATCCACTCCTGGTTCTTCTTGTTGGCATAGACGATCAGCGAGTAGGTGTTGGGATCGGGCACGATCTTGATCTTCTCTTCCCGGCTGACGACCGTCCGCTCGATCTTGCCGCCCTCTCTCTGCTGCTCGACCGTCTCCTGGATCAGGCTTTGCAGGACCTCGGCCAGGTGCTGGGGAGACGAGTTCTCGAGGGGGTAGATCTTGTACGGGATCTCCGTCACGAGCGTCTCGCTGTCGACGTACGCGATGATGTTCGCGATTTTCGCGTGCTGCTCGGCGGTGGCGTTGACCAGCAGGGCGTTGGTCGCCTCCACCACGACGACCTGGGGCTCTTCCACCAGTCCCCGTTCGGTCACTTCGGTGGTGGTCGGCGCGACCTGCATCTCCGGCGTGGCCGGGGGGGGGGGGCGGGGCTGGCCCGGCAACTGCGGCGTGATGCGGGCGGTGCCGGTGCCGTAGTAGGACGAGGTGGCGCTGTCCGGCAGCCGGCTGATGACGCCCAGCTCCTGGAGCTTGCGGGCCACGTCCTCCGCGTCCACGTGCTTCATGCGGTAAAGCTGCAGCGCCCGTGGGTCGTGCTGCTCCACGTCCAGGGAATTGACCAATTCTTCGACAATGGCCAGTTGCTTCTCCGCCCCGATCATGAGAACCCGGTTGGTCCGCTCGTCGGCGTCGAGGTAGACGCCCGGCTTGGTCTCCTGCCCCAGTTGCGCCCGCTGGATCGCCTGCGTTTGCCGCAGGGCCTGCTGCTGCACCCGGATCTGCGCTACGCGCGTCCGATACGCGATATCGGACTCGCCCGGTGTCCGGGCGATATTGGCCGCCGGGTCCGCTTCCGCGACCGTCACACTGACGCTGTCGAGCATCTGCTCGGCCATCGCCTTGACTTTTTCCGCCAGGGTCTTGGCCATCGTGTAGCGCAGTTGCCGGAAGCGGAAGATCTTCGGCTCGCCCGGTTGATCGACAAGCTGCAACAGCTTCTCGATCCGGTCCAGACGGCACGCGTACGTCATCACGATCAGCATGCGCTTTTCCGGCAGGGCCGTCACGTCGAGACCCAGCCGCATGTTGTCCAGCAGACTCTTGGCGGCCGTGGTGTCGATATACTTCAGGTCGAATTGGCGGATGACGACGGTGTCTCCCAGTTGGAAGTCATCGATCAGTTTCGGATCGGCATCGGCGGCCCTCGTGGCATGGACGATCGTCACGATGTTGCCCTTGTGCCGGGTCGTTACCAGGTTGTTGGCCTTCAAGGTCTGTTCGAGCAGGGGATACAGGTCCTTGACCTTGATCGCGCCGGTCAGCCTGCCGTTGAGCTTGAGGGAGACCTCGCCCTTGACCTCATCGGGGTTATAGACGTAGCTCAGGTTCAGGTACTTGCCCACGAGATCGAGCAACATGATGACCGGCAGTCTCTCCGGCAGCGTCAGCTCGCTCGTCTCGGCCTCGTCTTCCGGGGATTCCGTCAGGGCGGCGGGTGTTGCCGCGGGCGGCGTTGGCGGCGCTGCGGCGGCCGCGGCATTGCGGGGCCCGGGCTCGGCCGGCGGCTGCGCCACGGGCGTCGGGCTTGACGGTTCGGCCGCCGGGGCCGCCGACTCGTTGACGCGGGCGGGGGCGATCTCTTCCGGACGGCTTTCCGGCGTCGGCTGAGGTTGCGCCGGCGGCTGTGGCTCCGCCGGGGGCGGGCCGGCCGGTTTCTCGGCTGCCTGGGGCTCTGTCGTCGGCACGGTCGGCGCCGCCGCGGGACCGGCGCTGGCGCCGAGTTGGGACCGCGCGACGCGCTGCATCTGCAGCTCGTCCAGGCGCTCCTGCATCTGGCGCAGCTTCCGCTGCATCTCGGGCGAGAGCGAGAACTCCTCGGCCTTCTGGGGACTGAGTCCTTGCAGGTTGAGGGTGGAGGTCTTGAGTTCCGTCCACGGCGCGTCGGGGGTGTCCCAAGGGCCGCGGGAGACCGGCAGGGAGAGCGAGTCCGTTCGCGGCGCCCCCGCGAGGGTCTCAACCGGCAGCGGGCTCGGCCCCGTTTGGGGCGGCTTGGGCTCTTGCGAGCTCGATCCGACGGCATGGCGGATGCTCCGCAACTGGAAGATCGGGGCGACGGCCACGACCATGCCGTTGTGGACGTCGACGATCGCTCTCATCTTGGCCCTGTCCTGGGGCGGATTCGCGAAGGTTCCAATCGCGACCCCGCCGACGGCACTCGCCATCTGCGCGGGCTCGGGCAGGACGATCGTCGCGGCCGCACCCAGCTCCTGGATGTCGAATTCGGTCCGCGTGTCCACCAGGTCCAGGACGGCGAGCGCCTTGCGCAGCTCGCCGGGCTCGGCCGTAACCAGCAGGGCCTGGGTGGTGCCCAAGCGGGACGCCGTGGCAATCTTGAGCCGACTGAGGAATTCCCGGCCGCGCTCCGGAGAGATGTGCGTCAGGGGGACAATCCGCCCCGATGCCGCATTCGCGTATACCGCGGCCCGCGGTCCCCCGCACAAGACGATCATCATCAGGAGGACGGCGGAACGCGATTGACACGACTCCCTACGGAAGACACGGAATTCCGTCATCGTTCGTTACCTCGAATCCAAATCACCCTGCTCACTACTTCAAAGGGGCCCAAGGGGATACAGTGCCTTTGGGGGCCCGAAGAACGTCTATCTACTCAGACAGCCTGGCCGGGCCGAAGTTCCCGCCGCGCCCAGAAAAAACCGCGACCGCGGTACTGGGACGCGGCCCTCGGTCCGAGAACTCGCCGCCCGGTGTGTCGCGAAGCCGGTACTGTCGCGTCCTATATTCCCATAGAGGGTGTGTGAAAAGGGTGGCATCGTCAAGGCCGGTAGGCCTTGGCGATGGCTTGGCGCATGGGAAATCCGCCATCGCCAAGCTCCGAAGACTCCGCTTGACGATGCCACCCAGAGAATACTGGCTTCTCACATACCCTTATAGACATCCATTCTCGTCCGGGCGATGGTCCGGATGTCGGAAGGAAGGATCGAGGCATGCCGGGACAAGGCCGGGCAGGAGGGGTTTGCGGCGGGAGGACAGGTCAGTTCTTTGCCGAGCGGGGCAAGGTCAGCC
>VGYL01000427.1 GCA_016872975.1 Planctomycetota bacterium | reverse complement strand
CCTCTTCGAGCGAACCGACCTGATCGTCGATTCCCAGGATCTTCGCGGGATTGATCGTCAGCGCCTTGACGGCTTCCTCTTCGGACAGACCGTAAGCGACCGAAAGGCTCGCCGGAACCGGCTGCCGCCGGACGTTCCGGCTCCCCTGCCCGCGGCTCTCGTTGAAGGCGAACAGGACTCCTTTCGAAGCGAGAACCCCGGCCGCACTGTAATTGATGTCGATCGGCTCCCAGCGTTCCGGCAGGGCATTCGTGCCCCCCCAGATCACGGGGATCTTCCTGGCCGCGAGCTGGTCGGCATACTTCAACACGCCCGAAACGGCGAAGATAATGCCGCGGAGCTTATATTCCTCGATCAAATCAATCGCGTTCCGGATCGTCGTTTCGTCGGAAGTCATGAACATCACCGGAAGTTCCCTGCTGATCACGCGGGCCAGGGCCTCCATCTCGAGGTCCCGTTTCGGCGGCTCCCCTTCCTTGGTTTCCTTCTTCTCGGCGGCAGCCTTCGCCTTGTTCAGCTTGTCGCGGATGAAAGCCTTGTTGCCTGCCAGCGTTCCCGGGTAACTGGTCGGCAGAGGGCGGGAAGCGCGATTGCGCGGAGATCCTGCTGTCCCGCGGGGCCTCGGCCGATGCGCGCGATGAGAAGAACCGCACCCTGCTCCACCGGGTTGTCCTGGCGCGGGACGCGGAGATTGACCGGCTCCTGCTGGCCCGAGGCGCCGACCCCCTCGTCCGCAGCGCCTACGGCAACACCGCGCTCGACCTGGCCCTGCAGGAGGACCTGACGGAGATCGCAGGTCTGCTCTCGGCCTCCGGGAAGGCGCCGGTTTTTGAATTTCCTTCGATCGCCGGCCCTTATCTCGGGCAGCCGCCACCCGGTCCGTCGCCCCGGATGTTCGCCCCGGGGATCGTCTCCACGGAAAGGAATGAGCTCAACGCCGTCTTCACGCCGGACGGGAAGGAGTTCTATTTCACGATCCACGGCGCGTCCGGGGGATGGACCATCATGAGGACGGCGCTCGAAAACGGGCGCTGGAGCCGGCCGATCTTTTTCTCTCGTCCGCCGGTCCGGGCGGGACCTGGACGCAGCTCGTCAGACTGGGATCCGGCGCCAGTTCTCCCGGGAGCGGGGAGAACTGCCAGATGCTCTCGCCCGACGGCCGCCACCTGTTTTTCACCAGAGACGGCGACATCTACTGGGTCGATGCCGTCGTGATCGAAAAGACAAGATCCACCGGCCAGGGACGGCGGCCAATACCTCGGAACGATTGAAGCTGCCAAGGGGCAGAATGTCCGAGGTGATCCGCCTGATACCGGGGGCATGCCACCCAACCTTGGCCTGCATTTCTCAGCGGGGCATCGCGCAGGCGGGCCGGCACATGGCGCGCGACCCGGGTTCCCCAGGCGCACACGGCAGTGCGCGGGGAGCCCGAGGTAGTACAATGAGATGCGTTGCCTGCCGGCCCGCCGCCGCAGAGCAGGCAACGCCGACCGCAACACCGAGATGCTGGTTTTTGCGACCTTGCAGGACGAGGTGCGGCAGGGAGTCCTGCTTTGCCGCCCGATGCCCGAAGGAACCGCCGCAGCCGCTTTGAATCTGATCTCCATGGCGCCGGAGGCGCCGCTGAGCACGCTGGACGCCTTCCATCTCGCCATCGCCGGGGCAATTCAGGCGGAATTGCTCGCCGGCGCGGATCGTGTGACGATCAAGGCCGCCGCAGCGCCCGGCATCGGCGTTGTCCGCTTCGACGGTGCGGACGCTGGACGTCCGCGCTGCTGAACGCCAATCCCCGGGCACGATCAGTGCTGCCTGAGACCTGTCCGCGCGCCTGTAGTATCTCACACCGCATGGTCGTGCTGCACCGGCGTCGCAAGGCGGGCCGCGCCGCAAGGAACGCTCTCCCGTTGCAGCAGGCAGTGGCGGCATACATAATGCTGATCAGCCGCCCGTGGGCCGCCCGGCGCCCGTCTGCGCCCCCTGGCTACGAAATCCTGCGAGACAAGCCGGCCGGCATGATGTTCTGCACTCGCCCGGGCGGGCGAATGCCAGGCACTCTGACCCGGGCTCTGTGGCACCAGCGTCAAGGATCGCGTGCGGGATTCGGGGAACCTGCTCCTTGTGATAAAGTCATGCAGGACTACTTCGACACCTGATCTGTGCTTCCTTCGAAGGAAGAGAGTTTGCTTTTGACTTCCGACTGAGGAGCCGTTTAGGCTGTGTGCGCGATGGCCGGATTCCGTTTCGCCCCTAAACTGACTCCGCACGGCCGCCTGCATTTTGCCGAGAGTGAGGATGCGCCGGAGCTGGCGCCGGACCTGGCGCGGCGCCTCGGCGGCGCCTTCGCTCGCGGCGCCGGCTTCGGACTGCTGCAGCTCGGCGCGCGCGAGGTCGCCGAAACCCTACCCGCGGCTTTCGCCTACTGGCGCGAGTTCGCGGCCCGCTTCGTAGCCGCGCTCTGCACCCGGACCGGAGCGGACGACCGGCCGGCGGCGGCTCCGGATCCGCCGGCCGCGGAATTGGCCGAACTTTCCCTGTCTCCGCCGGAAATGACCGGGGCCGAATACATCACCCCGGACGTCCTGGGCGCGCTGTGGCGGGAACTGGGGATCGCGTTTGCGGAAGAGATGTCCGCCTCCGGTCTTCCTCTCCAGCAGTTTCTCAAGAGCCTGAACCCTGCCTGGAACCTCGTGGGCCGCGTCCATTTCAATCTGGCCGAAAACCGCAGGGACGAAGAGGCTCCGTTCGCGTTCCTCGCCACCTACACGACCCGCTTGTCGGCGCAGGCCAAGGCGCAGCATCTGCCGCTCGGCCAGGCCCTGAAGGAGTACGCAGGGAATGCGAACAAGGAAAGACTCCTCTCCCTCCTTATGCCCGTCCAGCGGGCCGCGGAGCGCTGCGCCTGGCTCCGGTCGATGGTGGACGCGCACGAGATCTTTCACCCGATCCGGTGGACGCCCGCCGAAGCCTTTCGTTTTCTGCAGGACGTTCGGGAGCTCGAAGCCGCGGGGGTTGTGGTGAGAATGCCCGCCGTCTGGCGCTCGGGCCGGCCCGCCCGCCCGCGGGTGACGGCCACGGTCGGCGGCGGCCCTCCGAGCGGCCTCGGCACCGATGCCCTCCTCGATTTTGCCGTCGAAGTGATCCTCGACGGCGAGAGGCTGACACAGGATGAAATCAACGAACTGCTGGCGCAGACCGACGGCCTGGCGCTGATCCGGGGCCGCTGGGTCGAAGTCGACCGCGAAAAGCTCGCCCGGACCGTGGAACAGTTCCGCAAGTTCGAGCAGCTCGCCGCCAGGAGAGGAATCACATTTGCCGAAGCCATGCGCATGATGGCGGGCGCTGACGTCGCGGGGGACGGGCCGGCCGCGGGGGACCCCGAGTGGGCCGGGGCCGTCGCCGGCCCCTGGCTGGCGGAAACCCTGCGAACCCTGCGCAGCCCGGATGCGGCCGGCCGGATCGAGCCGGGGCGGGATCTGAACGGCATCCTGCGGCCCTATCAACGGGTCGGGGTGCAGTGGCTGCACTTGCTGTCGCAGCTCGGGCTCGGCGCCTGCCTCGCCGACGACATGGGTCTAGGCAAGACCATCCAGGTGCTCTCGTTGCTGCTCGTGCATCGGCGGGAACCGCCGGGCGGGCGAGCGCCCAGCCTGCTGGTTGCGCCGGCCTCGCTGCTGTCGAACTGGACCGCCGAGATCGAGCGGTTCGCGCCGGCCCTGAAGGCGGTCGTGGCGCATCCCTCGGCGATGCCGGCGGATCAGCTCAAAGCCCTGGGCCCGGAATCCGTCGATAACCTCGACCTGGTCATCACCAGCTACGGCTCGCTTCTGCGGCTCCCGTGGCTCGCCGAGACCAACTGGAGCCTGGCGATCCTGGACGAGGCGCAGGCGATCAAAAACCCTCACGCGAAACAGACCCGGGCCGCGGGCAATCTGCGCGCGCGGGCCCGGATCGTCCTCACGGGCACCCCCGTCGAAAATCGGCTGGCCGATTTATGGTCCATCTTCAACTTCATCAACCCGGGTTTGCTCGGCTCCGCCCGCGAGTTCTCATCCTTCGCCAAGCGCTTGACGGACCGTCCTCACAATCCCTACGGGCCGCTGCGCGACCTGATCCGGCCGTACATCCTGCGCCGCCTGAAAACCGACAAGGCGGTCATCGCCGACCTGCCGGACAAAACGGAAATCAAAGCGTACTGCCATCTCAGCCGGAAGCAGGCCGCGCTCTACCAGCAGGCAGTACGGGAGCTGGGGGAAGGATTGGCCGACACCGACGGCATGCGCCGCCGGGGCGTCGTCCTCGCGTTTCTGCTGCGCTTCAAGCAGATCTGCAACCACCCGTCGCAGTGGCTCGGGGACGGCGCCTGGCAGGAGGCGGACAGCGGTAAGCTGGCGCGGCTTCGCGAAATCGCCGAGGTGCTTGCCGCCAGGCAGGAAAAGGCCCTGGTCTTCACCCAGTTCCGCGAGATGACGGAGCCTCTCGCGGTATTCCTCGGCGGCATCTTCGGCCTGCCGGGGCTTGTTCTCCACGGCGAGACCGAAGTGAAAAAGCGGCAAGACCTCGTCAGGCGATTTCAGGACGACGAGTCGGTGCCGTTCTTCGTGCTGTCGGTCAAAGCCGGAGGGACCGGGCTGAATCTCACCGCCGCGTCGCACGTCATCCACTTCGACCGGTGGTGGAATCCGGCGGTCGAGGACCAGGCGACGGACCGCGCGTTTCGCATCGGCCAGACCAAAAACGTGCTCGTGCACAAGTTTGTCTGCCGCGGCACCGTCGAGGAGAAGATCGACGACCTGATTGAGTCGAAGAAGCGGCTCTCGAAGGACCTGATCGAAGGGGGCGGCGAGCTGCTGCTCACTGAAATGAAGGACGACGAGCTGCTGAAGCTCGTGTCGCTGGATATCAACGCCGCGTTGAAGGAGGGATGACATGGCTTACTGGGGTCAGTGGCGGCCGTACGTATCGCAGGCGGAACGAAGGCGCCGGGCCGCGGCCGAAATGGCGAAGCTGAAGAAGAGAGGGCACCCGGCGGCGCCGGTGGAGCTCCGGAGCCGGACGATCGCCTCCACGTTCTGGGGCAAGGCCTGGTGCGACAACCTGGAAGGGTACGGCGACTACGCCAACCGCCTCCCGCGCGGCCGGACTTACGTCCGCAACGGTTCGGTCGTGGATTTGCAGGTCGCGCCCGGCGCGGTGAATGCCAGGGTCAGCGGCTCGGATCTCTACAAGGTAAAGGTGGACATCGAGCCGGTGCCGAAGCTCCGCTGGAAAGCGATATGCAAGGCTTGCGCGGGCGGAATCGACTCGCTCGTGGAACTGCTGCAGGGACGCTTTTCGAAAGGGGTGATGGAGCGGATCTGCCGCCAGCGGACCGGGCTGTTCCCTGCGCCGGAGGAAATCCGGTTCTCGTGCAGCTGCCCCGACTGGGCATCCATGTGCAAGCACGTCGCGGCGGTCCTGTACGGCGTCGGTTCGCGTCTCGACGACCAGCCCGAACTCCTGTTCCGGCTCCGCAAGGTGGACGAGAAGGACCTGCTGGCGGGCACGGCCAAGGGGCTGCCCATCTCCAGGAAAAAGCCGGCCGCCGGCAAGGTGCTCGACACAGCGGACCTCTCCGGCATTTTCGGCCTGGAACTCGCCGGCGCCGCGGAACCGGAACATACTAAAGCCGGAAGGACGTCCGCCCTCAAGCCCGCGAGAAAACCAGGGGCGAAGAAAGCAAGAGGCAAGGGGAAAAGAGCCGCCAGGACGGAATGAAACCGCCGCCGGTTCGCTCAGGTCCCCGTTCATTCGGTACCCGGCACACCGCGCCGGTGGCGCCGTTCGGTCACGGAAGGGGATCCAGAATGAATGTGAAAGAGACTTCAGCGTGGAAAACGGCGGAATGGGATTACTGCTCGCTGCAGGCAGACCTGCAGATGGCTTCATTGTTGGGCGCCCGGACGCAGGAGGAAATTGTCAATCGGCTGCGAGGCATGATCCGCCGGTGCCCCCAGTTCTATCCCGCCATCCTCGACCTTGGCCTTCGCCTGCTTTCCCAGAAAGGGGATCCGGCATCCGTGCGCATGGTGGAGAAAG
>VGYL01000426.1 GCA_016872975.1 Planctomycetota bacterium | reverse complement strand
ATGTAGGCGGGGGGACGCGAATCCTGCGGTTCTCAGAAGCTGAGCCAGGCTCTGTTCCGTGTAGCCATACTGATGCGTAAGATCCAGGTACCGGGAGTACCCTGCGAACAGACTGGCCATATTCGGTGTTCGGAAGATCGCCATACCGCCCGGACGGAGAGCCTTTCGCATGAGTACCGCCAGTTGGTGCGCCCCCTCTAAGGGGAAGTGTTCGAGCACATCGAAGAGTGTGATGACGTCGAAACTCTCCGGATTGCTCTCCAGGAATCCCATCGCATCGGCGTTCACCAGCAACTCGACCTTTGAACCGATGTGGGCACAGGCGGCTTCATAGATGCGCCGGTCGATTTCCACGCCAACGACCCGCATGTAACCCTGTTCGAGACAGAATCGAAGTAAGTGTCCAAAGCCGCAGCCCACATCCAGCAGGCGCAGACTCTTGTCCGATGGAAGTAGAGGAAGCAACTCGGCGCGGTAGTAGAAACACGAGGCTCGATACGTGTTCTCATCGGTGACGCCCGGGTTGATTGCTTCCAAGTGGGTGGAATACTCCTGCTTGAGGCGGTCTATCAGTTTCATAAACTCTACCTTGGACTCAACAGAGGTTTCGTCATCGGCATCTGAGTCTTCGCCACAGTCGCTGAGCGATGGGAGGGGAAAACCGACAGTAATAATCGAATCGCTGTTGGTGGGTGCCTCCGAAGCTCGCTTTGAAGCGCGTGATCGGATACGCAGGATCGTTCTCATCGAGGACGACTCCACCCCAATCATATGTCTGGAAACCCCTGCTTCTCAAATAGAGCATCATGTCCCAATGAAGCAGAGTCGCGGCATAGCCGCGATCCGAGGGTTTCTGATGTGCCAGATCGGATCCCGCATACCACAAGCGCGCGATCGGTTTGTCCAGAAGATAGCAGTTCCAGCAGATCAGTCTCTGCTCACTATCGTTGACGAATGCCACCAGGCAATGATCGGCATTCCGCTGCAGGAGCGAAACTGCCAACGGTAGACCGATGTCCTTGGTGGATGCAAAGACTGTGTGGGCTTGGTGGAACCCTCGGATCTCATCCGCGCTATTGCCGTACCGAATAGACCACCCGCGGTTTCTGGCGATTCCTAAATCGCGTCGCTTTCCGGGGCTCAGCTTTGACAACAACTCCTCAGCCGACCCTGTCAAGTCCGACCACAGTGTATGGAACGGCTCAGGTTGGAGGCCTTTGTGGCGTACTTCAAGCCGAGCCTCCTTGAATACGGCGATTTCGTACCCCGCAGGACGGAAGGGTGACTCTGCGAACCACACCCAACACTCACGACCTCTCGAATTCTCTTGCGTTACATCTAATAGCAGCATCTCTTTCCCCAATCTCCTAGAGAATCACATTTTCTCCCGTGCGGACATTTCGGGCGGTGCCATCGCCGAGAGCAGTGAGGACAGTCCTCGACAACGAGAGGTACGATGCCCTCTCAGCCCTACCGATCGCGGCTTGTCGGTGCGATATCCGAGAAGGCTCGAGACAAGCCCGGTCAATAGACATGGGAAACCTCCTTACTTCCGTGTCGGCGGACAGGCCATCGGTGCTGACGAAATTCCCGCATTCGAACAAGGACCCGGGCCAAGTCATCGCGATCCTTCGGCTCGAGACAACACCCCAGCAGAACGGCCATATAACAAATCGTGCCGCTCAAGATGCACAAGGCGAGTTCGAGCCAAGTATCCGGCACGAGCCAGACAGCGAGTCCTGCCCACACCACGCCGGCAACACAGCCCGGCGTCAAACCGGGGATCAGGGTCTGGCGGACCCAGGTGCCAAACCGGACCTCGGCCAGCTTCAGCCCCAGGGGCCACAAAAACAGAACATCATATGCGATTCCGAAGATACCCGCGGTCAGGGCTACCCCGGTCGCACCCCATCCCAGCCCATGCACCATACCCCAGGTGACCATGACGACGGCTAACTCGGTTGCGAGGATGGACAAACCGATCTCCCGGACGCGCCCCAGAGCATTGGCCACTTGCCAGATCATCCACGTTCCTCCCGTCGTTGGCAGGCTGGCCAGAATGAAGACCATGACGACGGCTGCCTCTATATAGCCTTGCCCAGCGTACAAACGAATGATTGGCGGGGCGTAAATGGCGGCCGGTAGGCCGACAATCAACATCATCCACAACGCGAGTCGGCCGCCGCGGAGATAGATGTGTCGAATCCGCTCTTTAGCGCCGAGGGCGTGCATCCCGGTCACCACGGGATAGAGGGGCCCTGCGATCACGTCTGTCCACAGACTGATCTGGCGGCGGCCCAGAATGCCAAGGCTGAATACGGCCACATCGGGGGCGGCGAATCGATTCAACATCAACAGGACCGTTGTCTCTTTCAGCCGGCAGGCCAGATGGCCCACGAAACTCCAGCCGCCAAAGGAGACCAACTCCCGTGCACGTTCCCACTGAATCTCTTGGGCTCGGAACCTCAGAGCGGGAATCATCCGGCGCGACATCACGACCATGGTCGTTGTCAAGACCAGTTCAGCCGTTACATTCGCCACGACCACCCACAGCACACGCGTGCCGAACCCGAAGAGCAGGACGAACAACAGAGAAATACGCAGGATTTCGTTGCCCACGCTGATGAGGTTGTACAGCACGAATTTCTGCTGCACGTAGAACCCCACGCTGAACACCGTGCACGGGGGCTTGAGCGCCGCGGAGAAGACCAGCAGAGCCATCATGATCCGCGCATCCCCGAGCCGCTCGGGCGGGACGCGCAGGACCTTGTCCACGTGCCAGGCCAGAGTCCCGCCGCCGGCCAGGATGACGAGCGCCACCGCCAATAGTAGGGGGAACATCGTGGAGACGATCTGCGTGACCCCGCGGTCATCGCCCTGGGCGTACGTTGTGAGCACGAACCGGCCCAGACCCGCGGTCAGGATCGACGTGACCAGAGGTAGCAGAACGATCATCGACATGAGTAGAGGAAGAAGACTGTACTCCTCCGGGCTGATCCGGCGCAGCAGGTACTGGTGGAGCCAGAGCACCACCGAGACGTTGAGCGTCTTGGCCAGAATGCCGCTGGCCGTGTTGATCAGAACCAGACGTTTGCTGATTTCCACTCGAGGCGTCATGCACTACCGCGTAAGGGCAGGAATCTTATCGGACTTCCCGGCAATGAGTTCACATACCCATCGGGAAGATTCTCGGCAGAAAACGCTCTCGGCTTCATCAAGAAAGCCCGCCGATTCCCTTGTCGGTAACGGCGGCGAGTCGAGTTTTGGAGGCGGTTCGGCCGAAGAATAGCCTATAACAGGAGCAAAGGATGCTTCTGCGCAGGATGGTTTGGCATGGGAGTGAATTGCGATGATATCGGAACGACGGACCTTCTGCTCTCTCACGCAAGGGGTTCTTGCCTTGGTTTTGCTGGGATCGGGCGCCGCCTGGGCGGCCGGCGATGTGCCGGGCACGAGTGCCGGGGGCGGCATGGCAACAGACACGCTCACGAGCATGGCCCAGCAGGTGTGGACCCGCCTCTCCGGGGATCTGGCCGAGTACGGGCTGCGGGTGGTGGGGGCCCTGCTGATCCTTGTGATCGGGCGGCGGGTGGCGAAGATGTTGTCGGCGCTGGCCGGCAGAGGGCTCCTGAAAGCGCGCGTGGATGAGACGCTTGTGCCGTTTGTGGAGAACCTGGTCTACATGGCCGGGCTGGTGTTCGTGGTCATTGCGGCGCTGGCGGCCGTGGGGGTGCAGACCGCGTCCTTCATCGCCGTACTGGGTGCGGCGGGCCTGGCGGTCGGTCTGGCGCTGCAGGGCTCCTTGGCCAATTTCGCCTCCGGCGTTCTCATCCTGATCTTCAAGCCCTTCCGGCTGGGCGATTTTGTGGAGATTTCGGGGGTCAAGGGCAAAGTGCAGGCGATCCACGTGTTCAACACGGTCCTCAATTCTCCCGACAACATCCGGATCATCATTCCCAACGGCCAGGTCACGGGCGGCAACATCCTCAACTACACCGCCAACGGGACCCGGCGGCTTGACTTGGTCATCAGCGTTTCCTATAAGGACGACCTGGGCCAGGCCCGGCGCGTGATTGAGAGCGTCCTGGCCGCGGAGTCGAGAATCCTGCCGGACCCGGCGCCCACGGTGGCGGTCTCCGAGATGGCCGCCAGCAGCATCGACTTCGTGGTCCGTCCGTGGGTCAAAGCGGATGAGTATTGGCCCGTGCGCTTCGACCTCACCGAGAAACTCAAGGTGACGCTGGAAGAGCACGGCCTGACCATCCCCTTTCAGCAGCACGAGATCACCATCAAGACCGACGCCGCGGCGGCGGCCCTGCTCAAGAGCGCCTGATGTGCCCCCGCCGGGGAGAAAGGGGACATTCTACTTTTGCCCGGCCCCGATCGTTCGTGGCACGGGCGACGAGCGACGAGGAACGAGCGACGGTCCGCGGCTCAGAACCGCCAGATCAGACTCACGCCGTATTGGAGCGTGTTGTTCCGCGGCTCGTACCAGCCGTCCGACGAGGTGGAGGATTCCTCCACCCACCAGTACTGCACGAAGGGCGCGAGCGCCAGGTCGGTCGCCAGGGTCCGGCGACGCACTTCCACGGAGGCCCGGACCCCGAACCCCGGCCACTGGACATTGGTCACGGTGCCGTCCTCGCTGACGTCGGAAATCTGTACGCCGAGCAGCAGCAGGTCGAGCTCGCCGCCCAGGGCGACTTGCCAGCCGCCGGCCAGGTTGTGGTAGACCTTCAGACCCAGCGGGGCATAGAAGTAGTTCGACATGCGCACGTAGCCGGCCGGGTCCTGCGTCGAATCGTCGATCAGGGCTCGATACCCCAGGCCGGCGTAGAGCTGGCGGTCCCAGCCGCCGGTTTGTCCCAGGCGGCCGCAGAGGGCCCGCAGATTCACCAGGAAATCGCGGCAGCCCTTCATGGTGTACGGCGTCCCGTCTATGAGGGCGCCCTCGTAGTCCACATACCCGAAGGCCAACCCGGCCTCCACCCGCAAGAGCTTGTCCTGGCGGTAGCGCGTATGGGAGCCGGCCACGCCGTACAGGACGCCACTGTCCTTCATGATGCCAGGCTCTACGTACCGGAAATAGGAAACCTCCGGCGCGAACTCCCATCGGGGTGCCGCGAGCTCGGGTTCCATACCCCCGGCCGCCCGCGGACTTGCCGCCAATGTCCCCAGCAACAGACCAATGACCGATAACCGACCCGCACTCATGGCACAACTCCCAAGCCATCCCCAGGACGCGACACGGACCCCATGCCGACGGGAACAGGTCCGGACCGCCGGACCCGCTCTCCCGTCGCGTAGAGTCAATTTCGTCCATCTCGGCGTCCAGCCTCCAATAATCACTGGCGTGCCGCGTCACTACAAACGGCCGGGACGCTGTCCCCCGCCAAGACCGTTACCCCGATCCGGGCGATCTTGAACCAAGCCAGTCGCACACTCGTCCCACTTATCTGCCGAAGGAACACGGATGGCGCTTGAAAAACCGGGTCCCACGTTCGACAATAGGGGCGCAAAGCACCGGGTCCGGGGACAGCCATGAGCGACGTGACGCGCATACTGAATGCTATGGATCGGGGGGACGCCCAGGCCAGCCACGAGCTTCTGCCGCTGGTGTATGAGGAGCTGCGCCTGCTGGCGGCGCAGAAGCTGTCCCACGAGCCGCCCGGTCAGACCCTCCAGGCGACGGCTCTCGTGCATGAAGCGTATCTGCGGCTGGTGGGTGAGGAGCCGCAGAATTGGAGCAGCCGGGGCCATTTCTTCGCCGCCGCGGCGGAGGCGATGCGGCGCATTCTCGTGGACCAGGCCCGCCGCAAGCAGGCGATCAAGCACGGCGGGCAATGCCTGCGCGTCGAGTTGGAGATCCCCGACCTGGCCGAAGAGAGCAAGCCGGCGGCCGATCTGCTGATTCTGCTGGACGAGGCGCTGGAAAGACTGGCCCAACGGGACCCGGCAAAGGCCCAGCTCGTCCAACTCCGCTATTTCGCCGGCCTGACCGGGCCGCAGGCGGCTCTGGCACTGGGCATCTCTCCCGCGACCGCCGACCGGTACTGGCGCTATGCCCGCTCCTGGCTGCGCCT
>VGYL01000425.1 GCA_016872975.1 Planctomycetota bacterium | reverse complement strand
GTTCGCGCTTCGGTCGGCGTGTTTGTGGGCGGTGATGGTGGTGGTGGGCTTGGGCATGGGTCAGGCCTCTTGTGCGGTCAACGGTGGTGGGAGGAAGATGCGATCCTCGAACGCGCGGCGATCAGGGGTGTAAGCGAGCCGAAGACAATCGTGGAACAATTGAGTAGCGCGAATATATGCTGCTAGTGCGTCTGTTTCTGCCTTGCCAAGCTGCCAACGAGCTTCTACCGCACGTGCTACGGTGGCTGTTTCATCGGATAACTGGCGATAACGTCGCAGGACGTCTCCGGACTCGATGATCCCGGTCAGTTGCGCCTCGAACTGAGTCCACGCCTCCTTTGGTGCTTCTGCCCTGGGTGTCTCGATGTCGGTGAGCGCTTGAGCTAGGGTCGCATCGTCCAGACGCCGACAAGACTCCCGGGCACGTGCCAGAGTCTCAGAAATGTCCGAGACGCCGGCACGGACAAAGTTGAGGTGGAGGGCGCGGGTTTTGGCGAGGACGAGGTCAAGATCAAAGTCACGGTCGAGTTCACGGTCGAGGTCAAGGGCAAGGGCAATGGCGCGGTCGAGGTCGCGATCTAGATCGAGAGCGCGGGAACGAGAGAGGTCCCGAGCCCTCTCGACTAGACGGGCACGCCCGCTGCCGAAGGCAAAAGCGCGGGCACGGATGCCGGCAAACCAACAACGCGTCGCAGGCCGCCGATAGGTAGCCCGCGATGTAGCCGCATGCTTGTCATTCCAGTGCAACCAAGCGATCAGGGGAGAAAACGGGGCAATCAGTCGGTGCAGCGCGACCTCGAACGCGGCTAGAAATGGCGTGGCGTCACGCAACAAGCTGGCCGTGAGAAGGAAAACCTCGCGCCATTTGTCGTCGGTCGCGCGGGCCAGTAGAGGATCGAACACGTCGACCGAGGGGCTCTCCGCGATGAATTTCGCTACGTAGTATTCCTGAAACGTCAGATGAGCGAAGGAGAAGAGCCCGCGGGACTGCTCAGTGAAGACGCCATGCTGCTCAACGATCTCGCGCAGGACTACCTCGGTGTCGATGTCGATAGCGTCCGGCACTTCGGGCACATGTACCAGGTATGATTTGAGTCGTGTCTCCAGATCGGACTGCGAGAACAGGATTTCGCCCTGAGCAAAGCCGTCGTAGGCGATGCGGCTGAACATCTGTTGTTTGCGGCCAGGTGAAAGAGTTTTGTAGAAACTGGCCCGCTGGATTTGACGTGAACTGTCCCATTTCTTGAGCAGCGCCTCTAGCGCTTCCTCGTAGATCTCGACGCGGCGCACTGGGAACCTGAGAGTCTCGGCGTAGCTGAGGCAAAGCAGGGTCAGCAACAGCGGGTTGCGGCCAAGATCACGGATGCCCTCATACTCTGACTTTGCCCATTCCGTCAGCATCCGATCTGCCAGACCCGAGCTTCGCTCTGGATCGTCAGGATTCCAGAACCAGTTGCGCACAAACCCGTCTACCTGGTCAGGGGCGAAGTCAGCCAATTCCAGATAGATGAAGGATGGGTCGAACATATACTCCGTGGCCGCGATGCGGCAGGTGACGGCAATATGGCAGCCGTCGTACTGGCGGGCAAAGCGTTCGATCTGTTCCATCACCTGACTGCGACGATCAGTGCGCGCTGCCAAGTCCTTTGTTACCTCGTCGAGTCCATCGAAGAGCACAAGCGCCTTCCCCTCTTGCAGCAAAGGCTCGATAAAGGGCACAGCGTCGGGGAAATGACACACTGCGAATTGCTCCGCGATGAAGTCAAAGAGTAGCCCGCCCGACTCGCCGAATTGCTTGAGCGAGACGAAGATAGGGATTTTGCCCAGACACGCTCCCCATTTGCCGCGGTGCGCCTCGCGGACAGCCAGGTGCTTAAGAAAGGTAGTCTTACCCGCGCCAGGTTTGCCCAGGATGAAGAACTTGCTCCCGCGGCTCAGCAGTTGGTCGGCTGGCAAGCGTTCGCTGTACCGGAAAGGCACACTGCTCTCTCTCTCCCAGAGATGCGCGCGCAAGGCTTTTGGGTCAAAGCGATTGAAGGCGGTCGGCTTGTCCAGCATGTAGACGTCGGTGAAGACCCGTCGTAGCGGCTTGGGAGTTGTCTGGCCAAGGATGCGGATCCAGCCGTACAGCTTGATGATCTGCTCGTAGTAGCGGTCCAATGCATCATCAGGGATTTTATACTGTGCCGGCCGTGGTGCATCGATCAGTAAGATGGCTTCACTAGACACACCCAGGGCTTTAAGCAGGCGCTGCCACGATAGAGGCAGGGCATCCGGCCCGGTGAAATCGGCATAGTCGAGGTACCTGATGCGAAGCGGAAGATCGCATGGTTTCAAGAGCAGGGGCAGAAGCCGCGCATTCTGGCCGCCCGGATCAAACGTAGCCATCATGAGGGCTTCAAAGTCAGTCCAGGCACTTTCCAGGTATGCTGGTGTGAGCACGAGCAAGGTGTGACGGTTGGTCAGCACCGCGCGCTCCATCTCCTTGACGATCGGCGCGCCGACGCGGAAGTCGCGATAGTCAATGCAGACCTTCAGCCCGGCCTTTTCCAACCTCGGCAACAGCTCATCGCGCACCCAGGCCTGGTCGCGGTGGCTGTAGGAGATGAAGACGTCGTAGGCGAATTCAGATGGTGTTATGGACACTGAATCCCTATCCTTCGTTTGTGATGGGCTATTCACCTACTCACGGCGCAGGCACCCTCGAATCATGTTCTCCGCATCCCACGGATCGCTGATTTCGATGAAATCCCACCGCCCGAACCCGCCGTGGTGATTGACCGCCGGCACCCACAACGTGCGCGCAGTGGCGACTTTGGCGGCCTTATCCTTCTTCGCCTCGCCGCTGACCTCGATGAGCAGGTTCAGGGGGTTATCTGGCCCATGCCCATCGTCCAGGCAGGCGATGAAATCGGGCGTGTACTGGTGCTCTTCGCCGTTCAACGTGTAGGGGATGGTGAAGCCGAGGTTGTGGTTCTTGACGTAGCGCACGACCTCGGGCATGTCTTCCAGCGTTTGAGCCAACTTCTGCTCCCACGAGCCGGTGTCGGCGACGACGTGGGAGATGTGGCATTTGTCCGGCCGTGTGGCGAAGACCGGCCGGGTCGTGTCGAAGTCCACGAAACGCGTAGAGCCGACCGTGTCGTACGGCCGCAGGATCGGCTTGAGGCTGGCCGTTCCGTCGGTGGCGGTGACGATGGCTTTGTAGATGCGGTCGGCCGCATCGTGCGCCGGCTCGATCAACAGCAGCAGTTGCGGGAAAGTGTGGTCTTTCAGCGTGACGCACTCCGCCAGCCAGCGCTTGGTGATCGCCAGCAGTTGCGGGAAGAGCCACGGCCTGTCGTTGCCATCGTCATCCCGGAAGTACTTCTCCAGCACCAGCTTCGCCAGCAGGAACGCGACCTCGTTGGGCCGGTGCCGCCGCAGGTCGTCCAGCGTGTGGATGCTGGTCTCGCCGACGATCGGTGCGTTCTCGGTGCGCGTCGGGATATCGCGGGTGCTGAGCGCCAGGTGTGACTCCGGCGTGAAGGTCGCAGTCAGGCGCTCGCCCGCGATGTCGTAGCGATAGCCCACCAGCCGCGGGAAGGTGATCTCGCAGCCGATGCGGCTTTCCAGCGCGCGCACGCGGGTGGGCATCGGGCCGGGCTTGGGGTTAGGGTTGCTGCCCGAGGTCGGGATGAACGAGAAGGGCACGCCGTAGACCTCGGCGTATTCCGGGTCGAACCGTCCTTCGATGTTGGTGGCGTAGCTCATGCGGCGCAGCGCGCGGCCTACCACCTGCTCGCACAAGAGCTGGGTGCCGAATGCCCGCACGCCCAGGATGTGGGTCACGGTCTGCGCGTCCCACCCCTCGGTCAGCATCGAGACGCTGACCACGCACCTGACCTGCTCGCCGAGCTTGCCAGCCTTGCCCACGGTGTTCATCACCTCGCGCAGCAGGTCTTCGTCGGTCAGCGCCTCGGCATCGCGGCCGGGGAAGCGCACGCGATACTCGGCCTTGAATTCCTCGATCTCTCTCGCGGCGATCTTCTTGAAATCGTCGCTCATCGCCTCGCCCGACTCTAGCTGCTGGCTGTCCACCAGGATGGTGTTGGGCCGCTGAAGCCAGCCGCCGCTCCCGTCATCGTTGCGGAAGATGGGCAGTTGTCCGACCTGGACGACGGTTCGGTCGCCGATGGGCTTCTCCCACCCGGCGATGTAGTCGAAGACCAGTTTCGAGACGTTGGTATTGTTGCAGACCACGATGAAAACCGGCGGGGTGAGACGACTGAAGTCGTCACTACTGTCACTACGAGCGTTTGTAGTGGCGACTTTGGTCGCTTCCTCCCACAGCCGGTAGTACTTCTCGTAGTTGCTGTAGAGGCTGTGCAGCGCACCCTGGAGCTCCAAGGGTAGTTTGGGTTCGCCGCCCACGGCCTCAGTTTTGCGCCCCTTCTTGGGCAGATCCTCGCGGATGCGCAGCCACAGGTCGCGATACGTGGGTTGCTCACCCATCATCGAATCGTCGGCTACGGGCACGCGCGGCACCTTCACGATGCCGGCTTCGATGGCGTCAATCAGCGAGAAATCGGACACTACCCAGGGGAAAAGCGTGCCTTCGGCATAGCCGGAGCCGCGCAGAAAGAACGGTGTGGCCGAGAGGTCGTAGATCGTCTTGACCCCGAGCTTATTCTTGACTGCCTCAAGCCCATTGATCCAGACGCGCGCTTCCTCGTCGCGGCGCTGCGCCTCCTGGCGCTCATCCCCAGTCAACCTGACTTCCTCTCCATCAGGCTTGCGGCGATAGCAGTGGTGCGCCTCGTCGTTGATGACGATAATGCCTTTCTTCGTGCCCAGCTCTCGGCAGACCCGGCGCACCATCTGGTCGGGAGTTTCGGTGAAAGGGCTGCTCTCACCCCCAGCCAGGATCGCCTTGGTGAGCTTCCCGGCGGCCATCTTTTCGTGCAGGGCGAGGGCGTGGAAATTGGTGATGATGATCCTGGCCTGGCCCAGCAGTTCCATCTCCTGCGCAGGCAGGACATCACGCAGGCGGTAGTAGTTCTGCGGGTCGTTGGGCAGCAGAACCCGCAATCGGTCTCGGATGGTGATGCCGGGGGTCACCACCAGGAAGCTGTTGCCGAAGCGGGCGTCCTGCGGATACGCAGCTTTATTCAGCGTGTGCCAGGCGATCAGCATCGCCATCACCACGGTTTTGCCGGAACCGGTCGCCATTTTCAGCGCCAGGCGTGGCAGGCCAGGGTTGGATTGATCGTTGCCTTCGCGTAAGGCGTTCGCGATCCAGGCATCGCCGTACTTGTGCGCAACCTCGGTGAGATAGATGATGGTTTCCAGCGCCTCGATTTGGCAGAAGAACAGCTTCTTCTCACGGTCAGGATTGGTCCAATACGCCAGGAGGCGGGCGGTGGTGGGCGTGACCCCTGGATAGCCGTTGCGACGCCACTGCGCCACGCGGCCGCGGATGTCGTTGATGAGTTGGTTTTCCTGGATGCGTTCCTCGATCCACTCGGTCTCAAAGGCGAGCTGCGCGCCCTTCTTCCTGGGGCGCGCGATCGGCACGAAGTAGGAGCTGGAGCGCCGGCCGTCCACGATCTCGTTGGTGATACCCTCGTCGCCGAAGCGGAAGTGGCGCGTTGGCTCCGCGAAAGGCGAATTGATGACCGGATTTTCGATCACGACTTGGCTCATTCAGATCCGTCCTTGAGAAACGAAAAGGCCGCGGTGCCTTGACCCTGGAGTCATTCGACAGACATCGGGCTATTCAAGATGTAGTGTGCATTCGACGGGCGATTTCTTTCACCGAGCATGCATGTTATGGTCAGCGAGTATAGCATGACCCGCGAGTCCGTGCAAAAGGGTGCGACGCTGAGGCGATGCGCGGCATCGCGAATCTGCGGGATTCGTGTGACTCGGTGTACAATAGGGCCGACGCTGAACCGCCCCACGCATTGATCGGGCATCCACGGATCGAGGCGGTGTCGTAAATCGCTGTAAGGAGAGATTATGACGCGCTTCTGGCGACTGCGCGCAGGCAATCCGCCGGCCGAACCCGGCACCTGGGCCGCCGAGATGCGCGAGCTGTTGGCAGGGGTGCGGGATAGTACGTTC
>VGYL01000424.1 GCA_016872975.1 Planctomycetota bacterium | reverse complement strand
CGGGATTGCAGGCGGTGGCGGTGGAGACGGTGGTCTCGGACCTCGTGTCAACCGCGCAGCGGTGCATCTCTGCGGGGATGCACGTGCACTTGGACAAACCCGCGGGATGTTCGCTGACGGCATTCCAGGAGTTGCTGGCGGAGGCGGCCCGTCGCCGCCGCACGGTGCAGATGGGCTACATGTTCCGGCATAATCCGGCCTTTCGGTTCTGCTTTCGGGCGGTGCGGGAAGGGTGGCTGGGGGAGGTGTTCGAGGTCCATGGGGTCATCAGCAAGACCGTCGATGCCCAACAGCGCAAAGAGCTGGCCGAGTACCCCGGCTCGATGTTCGAATTGGGTTGTCACCTGATCGATGCCGTGGTCGCGGTGCTGGGCCGACCCGAGAAGATCGGCAGCTTCAGCCGGCGCAGCCGTCCGCAACAGGACGATCTGGCCGACAACCAGGTGGCGGTGTTCGAATATGCGAAAGCCACCGCGACGATTCGCAGTTCTCTGCTGGAAGTGGAGGGTACGCAACGACGCCAATTCGTGGTCTGCGGCACGCGCGGTACTGTGGAGATTCGGCCCCTGGAGCCGCCCCGGCTGCAGATGGCCCTGGACCGGCCGTGGCGGGAATACAGGAAAGGGTACCAGGACATCGAGCTGCCGCCGATGCCGGGAAGGTACGACGATCATCTCCTCGAACTGGCCCGCCTCATTCGCGGGGAAAAGGAGTCTGAATACTTGTTTGAACACGATCTGGCCGTGCAGGAGGCGGTCCTGCAAGCCAGCGGGGCGCCCTTGCGCTAAGAGTCTGTCCCAAGGGAGCCGCCGCGAAGGCGTGTCCGGGGGCAGAGGTTGGAGGACATGGTTCGTAGTGTGCTCGTAAGAGCATAGAAAGGACACGAAGAGAGCGCAAAGGCTGCTAGGTGTTTCTCTTCATGCTCTTACGAGCACACTACGAACGGAAAAGGGGATCTATCGAACAGGGAGTCATCTGTCATGAATGATGAGAATAATCAAGGCAAGGGTATCAGAGCCGTCCTGGGGCTGGGCCCGGCAGCGATTCTGATCCTGCTGCTTGCGACCTGCGGTTTTGCGCAACAGGATACGGAACAGATCGACCTTCCCGTTCTGCGACCGGCGTCCGTGCGCGTTCCGGACGATCTGACCCTGCGCGTCCGGCTTCGGCGCATTACACCCGTGGCGTCGACGCCCATCGCCTGGCGCTATGGCGGCGAAGGGCAGGGCGGCGCGGTCATTCGCGGCGTCTTTGCGAAAGAGGGCGTCGCGGCCGATGCCCTCCCGGAAGCCCATGCGCTGGCGGCGGACGAGTGGTCTGTGCCGGTGCCGATTGTCGCTCTGGCGGCGCGGTTCTCCGACCACTTCTTCCTCACGGTCACGGCGGGTCAGCCGGGCAAGACCGTGGATCGCAGCACCGGCCGGCGCGGCGGACACTCGACCGACGTCGCCTTCGAGTTCGAGTTCCGTGCCGGCGGCGACGTGATCAAGACCTTCATCTCGGAAGGTCCCGATGGGGGAACGGCGACGCTTGTGGTTCCGGTCTATCGTCTGGCCGGCAGTGCCGGGTGCAAGTCGCCCGAGTTCATCGAGGAGTTGACCGACGTCCTCGGTTACGCCCGGCGCCGGGCGGAGGCACTGGAGAAACTGCCCTGGGCAAAGGGGCCGCTACCCAGTAAGTACGTGATCCTCAACAACATCGGCGGTTACGGCGCCGGTTCCGGCTACGGGATTCGCACGACCGACCGGGCGGTCACGCTCACCGAGATGCGCAGTCTCCGCCAGTTGGGTGTCAACGGCTTCCGCGACCCGCCGGCCTTTCTCCTGGACCTGTTGCGCCAGGACGAGCCGCAGACCAGGCAGTGGACGCGCGGGAGGATCGTTCACGTCATGGGCTTCCCCGTCGAGGCGTACCGTGAGGGACGCAACGAAGGTCCCCAGGCCGGCTGCCCCTTCGGCGAGAACGTGGCTGCTCTGACGAGCCGGCTGGTACAGGAGTCCGTCGACCATGCCCTGGCGCAGGCGGCGGAGGAGGTCTGGGGCTTGACGGTGGACGAAATCGGCACGGTCATCGATCAGACCCGCGAAAAGAAGGCCCATCTCTCCGTCTGCCCGCGGTGCATCCGAGGTTTTCAGGCATGGCTCCAAGGCCAAGGGCTCCGGCCATCCGACTTCGGCGCCTCCGACTGGTCCGGCGTGCGCCCGTTGCACGTCTGGGACCCGCAGAGCGACAGGCCTTGGCTGCGTAACCCCGGTCTGGCCCGGATGGCCTACTACACGCTGGATTTCAACAACCACGTCACCGCGATGTTGTTCACCCGTCTCAAAGAGGCCTTTGCCCAGGCGAACGCCGCGAAGCGGGCCGCACTCGCTCCCGGCGGCGATCCGCAGAGTGCGGCGGCCCGACAGCCGTGGATCTATTCCTATGCCCTCCGCGGCAACACGTTCCTTATGAAAGGGCACAGCCTCGACTTCTTCGATTTCTACCGCCGGGCCGACAATGCTATCGTGTACGAGACCTCCAACCGCGAGCCGCGGGTCTGGGGCTGGGACAGCTATCTGTGCGACGTGCAGCGCGTGGTCGGGTCGAAGATGGCTCTGGCCCAGGGCATCTACATCAAGCCGCACCGCGGCGCGCCCGTGCAGCGGATGTTGTCCGCCGTCAGCCGGGGCAACACGATGCTCTACTGGTACACCTACGGCCCGGACTACACCAAGGGCGACAGCTTCTCGCAGGACCCCGAGGCCCTGCGACTGACCAGCAAGGCCGCCCACCTGCTCGGGAGGGCCCAGGAGGCCCTGTACGGAGCCCGCTGGGCGGTGCCGGCCGAGGTGGCCGTGGTCAAGCCGGAGACGACCCAGCGCTGGATGAACCTCCGCGGCGATCCGCCCGCCCTGATGGCGGCCTGGGAGAACGCCAAGTGGGTCTACTCGGCTCTGCAGCATGCCCACCTTCCCGTCGATCCGATCGACGAAGTCATCCTGGCCGAAGAGGACCTTTCCCGCTACAAGATCATCTACGTCAGCGGCTCGCATCTTACGGCCAAGGCCGCCGAGGGCTTGGCCCGATACGTCCGCGCCGGCGGCACACTCTATACCAGCGGAGGGGGACTCGTCCGCGATGAGGCCAACCGGCCGCTGGCGGCCCTGGCGCCTGCCCTCGGACTGCACGATCGCGCGGAGCCGCAAATGTGGTATCGTGTCAGTTTGTACGGGGCCGGCAGCATCGAATCCTACAGCGAACCGGGCAGCCGGCTCGCGCCGGTTCCCGACGGCGCGAGAGTCTTGGCGGGCGATACCGTCCCGCGTTCTTTCATGCCGGTGGTCGGACGCGAAGTGCTCCGGCCTGCAGATGATGCCGAGGTCCTCGCCCGCTTCGCCGATGGGGCGGCCGCCATGACCCGCCACCGCTACGGCAAGGGACACGTCTACGTCGTAGGGTTCTTTCCCGGCCTGGAATACAGTGCGGCGGTGCGACGGCTCGACTTCAACATGCGGCGCGATTTCGAGGGGGCGTTGCGCGATATCGTCGCCGCCCCGGCGCTCAAGCTGACGCGTCCGGTCGTCGATGTCTCCGACGCGCTGGTCGAGGGCGTCCTGCTGGACCATGCGGTCAGCGGCTTGCGGGCCGTGACCTTGGCCAACTGGGCCTACGGCGTGACTGCCCTGCAGGAGGACGCGGCGCACCGCCGGTCCCCCGTCGTCAAGCACCTGCCGGCCGAGGATCTGCGTGTCACGATCCGGGCCGCCCCGGGAACGAAGCAGGTCTTCTCCTGCATGCTCCAACGTACCTTGCCCTTCACCGAATCGGGGGATTCCCTCGTCGTGAAGTTGCCGAGACTGGAAGAAGGCGATGTGCTATTGCTGAAATAGCAGTGCCGATTTCGATCGGACTCTTCGTGCTTCAAGCCCATGTCTGGGTGGCAATGTCAAGGCCGAAGGCCTGGGTTTGTAGTGTGCTCGTAAGAGCATAGTAAGAGAAGGTAAAAGGTAAAAGGTAAAAGGCAAAAACCAAAGACAAGAGTGCAGCCGGAGGGCAGCGTGCCTTTCTCCTTTTGCCCTTCTACTTTTTACTTCCTCTTCTAACGCCTTACGGCGTCACTACAAACGCGCTTGACGCTGCCGCCCACTTGGCGAGATTCCCAGGTAGAATCCGCATAAGAGGATGCTATCCGAAGTGCAGCTCGACGATGTCCTTGTCGTGCAGGACGTGGGTGAGGTGGACGCTTTGGCCGTCGTAGACGCCGGTGCCCCACATGCGGGCGGACTTGAGCTTCTGGGCCAGCTCCCGGTGGATGGCCCGCGCCATGTCCTGGACCGTCGAGCCGATGGGCAGCGTGAACGGGTCGTTCAGGTCCGCCGGCTTGCCGGGCGGCTTGGCGTAGACCCGCAGGATGTTCAACTGCCGAAACAGCAGCTCTCCCAGCGTGTCGAGCCCCGCGCCGGTCTGTGTCGAGAGCTGCAGGTACTCGATGGGCTTGTCGAACGACTTCCGGGCCAGCTCGAACGCCCCGTCCGGGGCGAGGTCGGCCTTGGTGCACAGGCACACCGCCTTCTTGCCCAGGGCGTTGCCCGCGCCATCTACGGCGGGCGTCTTCTCGTCCAGCAGCAGGCGACGAGATTCCAGGAAGTCCAGCAGGACCAGGCACTGCTCCTCGATGTCCTGCGACAGGTCGATGACCACCGCGATGAGATCGCCGTTGCGGTAGGTGCCGACCTGGCCGGGTGCGCTGTAGTCGGCCGTAATCGGCGGCATGTCCACCAGTTGGATCTGCACATCCTCGTACCGCACCATTCCCGGCACCGGGACCTGCGTCGCGAAGGGGAAATCCGCAACGACGACCTTGGCCTTGGTCAGAGCGGCCAGAATGCTGCTCTTGCCGGTGTTGGGCATGCCCAGGAGGACCACCTGCCCGGCCCCGCTCCGCGGCACGTGGAAGATATCGACATGGCCGCCTTTCTTGGCGGTCGGGGCTTCCTTGAGCTTGCTGAGCTTGCGGCGCAGGTCCGCCTTCAGGCCGTCGGTGCCCTTGTGCTTGGGCATGACCGCCAACATCTCCTCCAGCGCGAGGATCTTCTCCTCATTCGTCTGGGCGCCGCGGAACCGCTCTTCCGCCGCGTAATACGCTGGTGTCAAATTCGCCGGCATGTGAAGAAGGTAAAAGGTAGAAAGGAAAAAGTCAAAAGTAAGATTGCGCTCACGCAGGAACGGTCCTGCATCCAGCGACGTGTGTGCCGGATTCAACTACTGGAGTTCGATCCGGCTGTCCGTCATTTGTCGAGATTTCTTTTGGTGTTGACGACGATTTGGCCGAGGATGCGGCGGATCTCGTCGGATTCCTGGATGAGGCCGCCGACGTCCGGCTCGCCGAGAATGCCGGAAGCTCTGAACAGGCGCAGCCAGTAGTGTGTCTCCCGGGCTTCCCTGAGGGCGATGCCGTACTTGTGCACAAAGTCGGCCCGGCTCTCACCCGCTTGGGCCTCCTCAACATTCGCCCCAATGGACGGTCCCGAACGTACCACCTGGCCGTACAGGGATTGCCCGGCTACGGAATGCCTTGGTACCTTATCTCCCAATCGAATGATTTGAACCGCGAACGCAAACGTCCGCTCCACAATGTCCCGCCTCGTATCCACAGTCCTGCCCTCCTTTTGTCTTTTTGCCTTTTCCCTTTTGCCTTTTTACTTTTCTTCTCATTGTATCGTTTTTTGCGCCGATTTCCGCCGGCCCGAGGGGACATAATGGTGGAAAGACAGAGCAGCTCTGTGCAGCTTGGCCAAGGAGCATGACGAACGCTGAGGATGACATCCTGGTCCGGCGGACCTTGCAGGCCGATCCGGAGAGTTTCGGGCAGCTTTGCCGGCGGTACTATCACCCGCTGGTGGCGGTGGCGGACTCCATTCTGCTGGACCGCCACCTGGCCGAGGACGCCGCCCAGGAAGCCCTGGCCTGTGCGTGCCGCCAGCTCCCCAGGCTCCAACGGCCCGAGCGTTTCGGCCCCTGGGTGGCCGCGATCTGCCGGAACGTAGCCAGGAACATGCGCCGGGACCGCAGAAGGCAACGGGTGCGAGCGGAAGATGGCGAGCCCCAGACGCCCGCACATCGGGATGAC
>VGYL01000423.1 GCA_016872975.1 Planctomycetota bacterium | reverse complement strand
AACTGGAGGATGAAGTCCGTCGAAACGGCAATGTTGACACCCATCCAGCCAAACTGCAGCAGCCCCATCAGCAATCCCGGCATCAGGAAGCCACCCTGCGTGCCGTAGGTGGAAGAGCCCACGACATAGAGGGGGTAGCCGGTCTGCATGCCGTACAGGCCCGGGACCAGATAGAACAGGAAGTGGCAAATCAGGGCCGCCACCACCAGGCCCAGCAGGCTCAGGCCTAGCCCCGCCTGGTTCAGGGTCCCGTTCGCGATCTGCATGTAGAACACGACCCACAGGAAGATGCCCGCATAGGTCGGGGCGGTACTCTTGTACCAGGGCACCCGATTCTCCGGCGGGTTCGGCTTGGCCATACTGATGTAGTTTGGCAACGCTCCATTACTCATGATTGGCTCTCCTTACTTGCTGGTTTCTCTCCGCACCCCGATGAAGCAGGTGACCTATGAAATGGGCAGACACGCTGCCTTGACCACAGAGGACATGCGCGCGCGAAGTTGGCCCCCCACCCCTTGGAGCAATGCTCTTGTGCATGCGTCTTCTCCCCACGGCTCTCGAACATGCGTCACAATACGTCGACGCCGGGCCTTACTGGTCTGCCAGTGTACGGCCCGGCGCAGGAAGAGGAAAGAGAAAAATGGCCGGAATTTATACCTCCCGCGTCATCCGGAGGCGGATCGCCAGGTACGTGTGGAGAATCGCGACCACGGCGAACGCCAGGCCCGTCCAGCGATGGATGGCCGCCGTATGGTGCTGCCAGTCGGTTCCCAACAGGGGGAACATGCTGATCACGATCGACAGGATCAACGGCAGCGCCAGGAACAGCAGCAGCCAGAACGTCGCCTTATATCCCACCACGGCGCAGGCACACGGCTTCTCTTCGGCGGGGACCTGCAACCGCGTGGCGCGGCGCAGTAACCGTCGGACCCAGGGGCAGTCCTCGGCCGTGAAGCGGTTCTCGCCCGCCCAGGTAACCGCGATGACCGCCAGGCACAGGGCGAAGATCGGCGCAAACGTGGCGTGAATCATCATGAGGTAGCCGGAGATGTGCTCGCCCCGGACCAGCAACGGCCAGAACCCCGTGATCGCCAGCACGACGAAACAGACCAGCGACAGCAGATAAGCCAGCTTCTTCAAAGCCCCCAGGAGACTGGTCCGCTGCTCGATCAGCAACAGACTGAAGACATGGACCGCGCCCTGGACCACATTGCGCGGCTTGCGGGTCGGGACCAGGACCCAGTGCGCCGCGACCCCCAGGAACGTCATCACGAAAGCGATATCGGCAACCGTCTGAAACATCCCAAAACCCATTCACTGATTATCGGTCAATTCACTTTTCCTGTTCCGCCAGCACCCGGGCGACCGCCCCCAGCGCGCGGAGGCCGTACAGCAGCAGGACGACGGCAAGGAGCGCCGCCGAGCCGATCGCGACCACCTTGAACCACGGGCGGAAGACAAACGACATGGCGAACGCCCAGGTACGGCCGTAAGGCGCCTGCTGGAACTGGTACTGCGCCTTCGTCAGGTTGCTGACGGCCGCAATCGGCGAATCCACCGCAACCTCGCCGAAGAAGAACGGCGCGCCGGTGGAGTGGCACACCGTGCACTTGCCGACGCCGAGCGACTGCGCGGCCGGCCGCACGTTGTGCGCGAGGGGCCAGGTATAGGCCGCCGCCGCCGGGTGGTCCTGGTGAATGGACAACGTGCCGTCGTCCTTCAACCGGTACAAGGTGCCGCCGGTGACGTACACGGGCTTGCCCTCCTCGACCGACCCGGCCAGGGTCTTGAGCGCCGCGAGGACCTGCTCTTCCTTGATCTCGGCCCAAGCGCCCGCCGCCGTGAACTTGAGGCCCTGCAACGCGGGACCGACCACCTTCTTGACCGTATCCAGCTTCAGCGGGCTGACCTTATCCTCCGCGCCGATCGTGCCCCAGAACGCCGGCCAGATCAGTTTGTGCGGCGCGATCTTGCCCGGCTTCGGGTCCGCTTCCTGGCTGTCCACCGGGGCCTGTTTGGCGAACACCGGATAGAGGACGTGAGGCAGCGCGGTGGGCGACTTGTTGATACCGTGCGTGCCCAAGCCATGGGCCTGGGAGGTTTTGCACAGGTCCGTCGTAGCGCCGGGCCAGGGGCCGGAATGACAGGCCGTGCAGGACAGGCGGTCGAAATGAACGGCCGGGATGCCTTTGTGGGCCGGCACCGGCGCCCCCAACCGGCCGGCGTGCGGCGCACGACCGTTCTCGTCGCCGATATGGCAGCCTTTGCAGCTCGTGCTGGCCGCCAGCACATTGCTGTTGACCTCACCCTCGTAGCCGCGGATCGTGTTGTGCTCCAGGCCCTCGCGATGGCAATCCACGCAGGTCAGCCCGGCGGTCAGATGCACGTCTTCATCCGCTTCCCACTTCTCGGAGCCGCACTGGCTGGCGTTGATGTCCGAGTGGCAGAAGTAGCAGCGGTCCGCCGGGATCTTGCCGCTGACGTTGAAGAAGACCTCGTCCTTGTGGTTGAACGCCTGCGGCTGATACGTCACCGTGGGGATCAGGGGCTTCTTCTTCTCGTCCATGACCATGTCCGGCATCAGGTGGTCGAACGTATCGTCCATCTCCTTGGCCGAACCGCTGACGGAGGCAAACGGCGCCGAGGCCGTCGCCGCCCAGCGGAAGCTCTGCTTGGCAATCTGGGCGGCGTACTCGGCCTGATCGTGGCCGGGGTCGCGGTTGTGGCAACTGAGACAGTTGATCTCCAGCTTGCCGGAGACCATCTGCCGGGTGATCTCATCGTCCGCGTCCGTGTCGACCTCCCCGGGCCCGCCGCCGGGCATCTGCCGGCCGAAGAGCTGGGTGAACTGGAACGGGGTCAGACCCACCTGCTCGGGCCGGAAGGTCCCGGGCCAGGCACGATAGGACAGCGGGATCTGGGTGCCCATCGTGACATCCGTATAGATCCACGGCGGCCCGGGCCGCCCGGGCGGGACATTCGGGTCGCTCGCGTTGAAATGCCAGCCCTTCCGGATAACGTCATAGTCATGCTTGTAGACATGGCATTCCGAGCACGTACCCCGCATGGAAAACGGCAAAGCAGGGTCCGTCTCTTTCGTGATCTTGTCCCCCTGCTTGCCCGGCTCCAGGGGCTCCGCGTACAGCGGGAGCCGATGGATGCCGGGGGCACGGGACCCGTCGCCCCGATTCGTGACCGCCTTCGTTGCAGGTTCCGCCGCCATGCCGACCGCAATCAGCCACACCAGCGCTGACGGCAAACACAATCCGGCAAAGAGCACCTTTCTCAAAGTATCCACATCCTTCCAGGATCGTCAAGCGGTTGCGGTTGCGCAGCTCGTCACGCCGGACGTCCGACGTGGAACGTGACGAGCCGCGCAATCGACCGACGACCGATGATTCTCTCAGACCTTGAACTCTTCCGGCTTGAACTCCAGGCGGCGGGCCGCCTCGACGGCTTCGTTGACCTTCAGCACCATCACCGCCGTTTCGAATCCGACCTCGGCCGGGCAGGTCAGCTTGGCCTTGCCGCGGATCGCATCGAAGAAGTTCTCGAGGTGCGGCTGATGATAGGGCTTGCCTTCCATGGTCACGGGGATCTCGTACGCCGCCGGCGCCAGGGTCTCCCGCACATCCAGGACCGCCGTTTCGCTTTCCTTCTTCGGCTCCTCCTTCTTCGGCTCCTTGATGAGGCCCAGCTTGACCCACTTGTCCCAATCCGGAACACCCGCGCCCTGCTCGCGATACAGCGAGCCGCGTGCGGCCGACTCCGAGATCGACAGTGTGCCCTGGTCGCCCATGAAGGACTCGAAGTAGCCCTGGTTGCTGTTGGTCGTCAGCACCTGGTAGAACGCCCGCACGATCCCCTCGCGGGTCTCGAAATCGAAAATGGTCAGCACGCTATCGTACCATTCGTGCGTCTTCTTGTCATAGTAGTCGGTGCCGCCGCTGGCCATGACACCCTTCGGCGTCGTCCCGAGGAACCAGGCGTAGATGTCGATCTGGTGCGAGCCGAGATCGACGATGGGACCGCCGCCCAGCTTCTTGTACCAGCGCCAGTTGCGGAATTGATCCATCGAGGTGAAGCCGAATTTGTTGAGGGTGGCCTCATCGATGGGCATCTTCGGCGGCCAGCCGAGCGGGTCCTGGGCCCCGCGATTCCACTGGCCGTTGACCGTCGTGATCCGGCCGAGGATCTTCGCCTCTTTCAGCAGCTTCTCGTAACAGTGAACGTACCGCGGATTGCTGCGGCGCTGGTGGCCGATCTGGAGGAGCTTGCCCGTCCGCTTCTGGGCCTCGACCATCTGGCGGGCCTTGGCCAGCTCGTTGGACATCTCCTTCTCGCAGTAGACGTGCAGGCCGGCCTCCAGGGAGGCGATGGTCTGCTCGGCGTGCCAGAAGTCCGGCGTCGCGATGATTACGGCGTCGATCTTGCCCTTTTCCTTGTCGAGCATCTCTTTGTAATCGACGTAGGCGTTACAGTCGTGCTTGTAGGCCTTCAGCAGACGGACCATGTTCCGCTGGTTGTAGGCTTCCCAGATGTCGCAGACCGCCTTGAAGCGGATGTTGGGGAGCTTGCGGCACGCTTCCACCAGGATGCGTCCCTCGGCCCCGGCGCCCAGCAGGGCGACATTGATATCGCTGCCCCCGCCGCTGGCCGCCGCGAACATCCGCGGGGAAAACGCCAAGCCCGCACCGACCGCCGCCGTGGAGCGCAGGAAGCTGCGCCTGTCCATACCTTGTTGTGTTTCTTGCTCGCTCATTGGCCCTTCGTGCTCCAAGAATTGAACCTCACAGTTCATGACGGTTGTTGTAGTTTGGCCGGTTATTATGGGGGTGATTCCGACGACTGTCAAGCAAGGCCGCCGTTTTTTTGTGCCACCCGATAACATCCGGCACGACAATGTAGGGTGGGGCTTGCCCCACCGATTCTCTGTAGCGTGGGTCCTGGTGGGGCAAGCCCCACCCTACGGACTTCCGATTTCAGGCCCCTTACTTCAACGGTTTCACGATGATATTGCGATAAGCGACGGGACCATGATTGCCCTGGAACATCAGGGGACCCTGGGGTGCTTCCTTGCCCGTGACGCCGCCGGGGGTCGCCTGGGGCAGGACCAGGTCCCGGTGCAGCAGTTGCCCGTTGAGCTCGATCTTCAGGAACTTCGCGTTCTCGATCTTGGCGCCGGCGGCGTCGAAGCGCGGGGCCTGCCACTCGATCACGTACTGCTGCCACGCGCCCGGCTTCTTCGAGGCGTTGACCGGCGGGGCGAAGCCGCCGTAGATCGCGCCCATGTCGCCGCTGCCCATCTTCTGCTTGCCGAAGCTGTCAAGGACCTGGATCTCGTACTCGCCCATGACGTAGATGCCGGAGTTGGAGCCCTGCGGCACCATGACCTCCAGCTCGATGCGGCAGTCACCGAACGTCGCCTTCGAGTAGATGTCCTGGCTCTCGCCGTGCTTGGGGGCCAGGTTGATCATTTCGCCGGTCCCCGCCACGGCCTCTAACTGTTTGGGATCGGCGGACGAGACCTTGGCCTTGCCGACCACCCACTTGTTGGCCTTGCCCGAGCGGGCGTTGGTGGTCCACTCATCCAGGTTCTGACCGTTGAATACCGGTACGGCATCGCCGTACTTCGGTGGGATGCGCCGGATTCGAACATCCTTGAACTGCACGGCCATCGGCGGACCCGCGTGAAGCTGCAGAGCCAGCAGACCGCTTCGCGCAGCGCCCCGGCGATCCTTGGGGTCGTCCGGATTGACGATGCGGTCGTTGTCGATCAGCTCGATGGTCTTATAACCGTTGAGGTAATGGATGATGTGGTTGCCCTGGCAGACGATGCGGAACTCGTTCCAGTCCTTGGCCTTGTAGAAACCGGCCTTGATCAGCTCGGACTTGTCGTTGACGTTGCCGACGACCGTCTTGGCGCCCTGGGCGTCGACGACCAGGAAATCGCCGACGTTGACCAGGAAGCCCCGGCCGCCCTCATGATAAAGGAAACCGACCAGATTCAGGTCCTCGAGGATGTCCGCCTGGTAGCCGGCGATCCGCCACTTATCGAACTCCTTGCTGCGATACTGCACGCCCGAGTTGCCGCTCAGGAGGCGGAACTTGAGATTCAA
>VGYL01000422.1 GCA_016872975.1 Planctomycetota bacterium | reverse complement strand
CTGGCGGAGTCCCTCAGTCTCCGTCTGGTCCAGGCGCTGCTGTTTGATCGCGGCGATCAGATGGTCCATTCTCGCGAGGATGTCTTCGGCCGCCGCGCGGAGATGGTCGGCGTGCGGCTCTGCCTGCGCGGATGGCTGGCGTAGGCCGGTCAGACCGTCGGCGAGGACTTCCTTGATGGAATCCAGGCCGGCGGTGAAGGCGTTCAGTTGCCGGACGATCTTCTGGACCTTGTCCTCGCTGTCCCCGCCCAGCAGGAGATTGCGGGCGAAGGTCTTCTTGATTTCGTCCCAGCGGCGGGCCTGCTGGGGGTCGAGCCGGCCGGTCAGCTCGCGGAACTTCAGCAGGTTCGCCTCCGCGCCGGTCGTGAGCATTTGGGCATCCTGCTCGTACGTGGAGTAGATGAGCGTCCAGAGCTCGGCGTCGTTCATGACCGGCAGCACCCGCCCGGCGATGCGGTTCATGTTCCGGTAGGAGCCCTGGAGCAAAAACGGCGGCTCGGTCCGGTACTCGTCCGCCTGCCCTGCCGAGCGGATGTACTCGCGGTTGACCTTGAGCACCACGTCGCGGACCACGAGGAGCTTCTTCATCGTCGCGACGTACTCCTGGACCTCCTCGGCGGTGTAGTTGCCCTCGAAGTCGAGTCCCTCGCGCTGGCCGGTCTCGGCGATCTTGAGGATCGTGTAGGCGTCGCGCTGGCTGCGGCGGGTCAGCTTCTCCAGCACCGGATTGGCGGTGAGACAGTTCTCGAGGTAGCTCATCACGAACTGGTCGTAGTTGTCGCCGACGATGTCGCCGATGTTGTAGGTGTCGGCGCGGTTGGCCAGCATGTCGGGGATACGGAAGCGCTTGCCGCTCTCGGTGTAGGGATTGCCGGCCATGACGACGCAGGCGCGCTTGCCCCGCAGGTCGTACGTCCGCGCGCGGCCGCGATAAACGCCCTCGATCCGCCGCTGGGCGTCGCACAGCGAGATGAACTTCTGCAGGAACTCGGGGTTGGTGTGCTGGATGTCGTCCACGTAGAGCATCACGTTGTCGCCCATCTCCAGGGCGAGATTGAGCTTCGTCAGCTCCTCGCGAGCGGCGGCGTTGGGGGCTTCCGCCGGGTCCAGCGACAGGACCCCGCTGCCCACGGCGGGACCGTTGATCTTGACGAACGTCAGGCCCAGCCGGTTGGCGACGTACTCCAGCAGGGTCGTCTTGCCGTACCCGGGCGGGGAGATCAGCAGCAGCATCCCCTGGCGGTCGGTGCGTTTCTCCTGGCCGGCGGCGCCGATCTGCTTGGCGAGGTTGTCGCCGATCAGGGGCAGGTAGATCTTGTCGATCAGCGTGTTCCGCACGAACGTCGTGAGCACGTGCGGCTGGAACTCGTCGAGGTGCAGCTCTTTGCTGTAACGCTCCACCAGGGCGTTCTTGCACTTGTGGTACTGCTGGAACCGCGGCGCCACGTGCCTCTCGTGGTGCCCCATTCGGGCCATGAAATGGCAGTAGTTGAGCCGGTAGACGCCCTGCTCGATCCGCGGGTGAGAGCCGACCAGGCCCGTTAGCTCCCGCTCGACACACGCCGGGATCACCGTCCATCTGGCCCCCAATCCCGGCAGCAACAGGGCGGCAATCTCCTCTGCGTACTCACGGCGGTCGCGCCGGCCCGCGTCCACGAGATAGGACCGGGCCCAATCCGCCAGCAGGCGGAAACTGCCGAGGGGTTCCTGGGACAGGGCCTGCGTCGAGTGCTGGAGCCGGTCGGCGAAGCCCCGCCGGGCCAGATGCTTCTCCATCTCGTCCTTCAGGTCGCGCGCGGTCTGGCTGACCACAAATGCGTCCCCGCCCGCCAGCTCGTGGAAGAGATACTCCGCCGCCTCCTGTGTAGGGTGTGCTGTGCACACCAATGTCGTGTTCGATGCTGGAGAGATGGTGTGCACAGCACACCCTACATGTTCCACAAACTTGTCGAGACGGTTCTTGAGTTCGGCGATATAGCCGTCTTGGGCGGCGCTGGGGCCGAACAACGTATGGACATATCCCATGCCTGTAATGCGGGCTTTGAGGATTTCCTTCTCGGCCGGCGGGAGGCCCCCGGCGTGCCAGAAGAGAGTCGCCAAGGCCCGCGCCTGGGTGCCATAGCAGAGCAGGCCGGCCGTTGATCGGATTTCGAGCAGCGCCTGGAGGATCAGTGCGGCGTCGTGGTCGTGAACGCCTTTGATGTAGCCCTCGTCGTAGCGCGGGCCCATGAAGGCCTGGACCCGGGGCACGAGTTGGGCGATCGGCAAGGCCCGGAGTTCCTCGATCCGGGCCGCCGGACCGGCCGACAGGTCCTGGAGCATCTTGAACGCCAGGTATTCGGCGCGATAGACTTCCGGCGTCTCGGAAACCAGGCTCAAGCCCCATACGTCTTTCGTCCCCTCCAACGCCTCGTCCTGGAGCGTCTCGAAGAACCCGGTGCCGGTCAGGTGGAAACACAGGCGCCCGTCCTGCTGGACGATGGTCCCTTCGAGCAGTTGGCGGTTGACGGCGAACCGATGGGTCCCCAGGCGGATGAGCGTATCGTCCTCCTCGTAGAGGGCCTGCCTGTCCTTCAGTTGCCGGACGGTGTCCTGGTGGATCGTCTTGAGCCGGTTGGCGATGTCCTCGGCCTTGACCGCGTCCCCCAAGGCCTGCAACTGCTCGATCGTCTCGCGGACGCGGTCGATCATCAGATCGGAGGCGAAGTAGCCATTGATCGCGTCGAGATCGGAGAGGCTGCGGGCCCGGTTCGTGACGCCCTTCAAGATCCGCTCGGCCGAGGCCAGCAAGGCGGACGCCCGCTGGTTGCGCTCGGCGATCAGGCGGACCTTGCGGGACTCGAACGCATCGCACAGCTCCTCGCGTTTCTCCGTGAGCTGGACGATGAACTCGTCGAAATCCGCGAACCGCCCTTCCAGGGTCTCAAGCTGCACCATCGCCTTGGTGAGATATTCCTGGCACTTCTCGGGCGTGTCGCACACGTCGAGGAAGCTGATCACCGACTGATCGAGCAGCTTGAGCTGGGCGACGAACTCCGCCTGGCCCTCGACCCGGCCCAATTCCTTGAGCCGGTTGGCCAGGGCCGCCTTCACCTGGTTGACCTGCGCGTAGGCCAGCGAGATGTGCTCGATGACGGCGATGGTCTGAGTGGCGTCCTCGATCTTGAGATTGCTGACCACGTCGGTGAGCATCTCTAGCCCGGCGGCGGTCTCGGCGACCTGCCCCTGCAACTGCTTCGCCTGGGCCACTTTCGCCAGCGCCGGCACGCGCTGCCGGTGTTCCTCGGCGGTCCGGCGGTAGGGATCGAGCGATTCCGGCTTGACCAGGAACTCCACGCACAGGCGGGAGAGCGTCTCCGTGTGTTCGGCGACCTCATTCTCCAGGGCCGCGATCGTCGCGGCGTCCGCGTAACGGAGGTCGCGCAGGGAGATGATCGTGCCGCGCATGGAGCGGAGCTTCGTGAGAAACTCGACGAACGCGCCGATGCCCTCCAGGTGGTCATAGTCCAGCGCGGCGATAATTTCGCGCACACTTTGGCCGACCCGGTCGATCTCGGCCTGCGTGTGGGCCCGGGTGCGGACGACTTTCTCGTACTCATCGACGGCCGCCTGGGCCGCCTGCCGGATGCCCTCCAGGGGCTCATCCAGGCGGAACGTCTCCGGTGCCGCGATCCAGAAGTACGCGTCCTGGATCTCCTCGGCGTGCCGGGCAATGTCCAGATACAGATTGACGTAGGACTCCTCGCGGCCGGTCAGGGCCAGGATCTCCGTGCACTCGGCCATGCCGCGGACGATGTCCCGATTGCCGATCTTGTACAACTGGCTCTCCTGGCGGACGGGGACCTGGAAGTCCGGCCCGTAAAACGGCGTCTGCCAGACCTGCACGACGTGGTGCCGCTTGGGCTCGTCGTCGGCGCGGAAGTGGACGAGCATGCCGTCCTCGAAGAGCGAGTAGCCGCTGCAGACCACCGGCGTGCCGACCTTCTGCTCGATGAGGTTGTAGGACAGCAGGACATACGCGCCGGCCTCGCGGTTGTGGAAGACATAGAGGTAGTCCTCGCCGTTGGGCGAGTCCACGCGTTTTTCGAAGGTCATGTCCGGGGCCTGGATCTCGAACTGCTTGAGCTCGCCCGTCTGGAGGTAGTAGCCCCGGGAAAAGATCAGGCCGTGATCCTCCGGCAGCAGCAGGCAGGCCGGCTCGATGGCGTCGAGGCGGATGGCCTTGCGGACCTTCTCGTTATACAGGATGTAGCGGAACCGCTTTTCCTCGTACGGCCGCACCTTCAGGATGAGCACGTGGCCGACCGTCGCGTAGTAGATCTCCGCGTCCGTGAGGGCCTGGTCCGGGTTGTCCACCGGCTCGGTGTAGATCCCCGCCCCGGTTTCGGTGTTGTCCTCGATCTTGAGCGTCAGGTCGCCGCCGACCGTCTCCACGAAGACCCGGTCCTCGATGGAGATGTGGGGATTCTTGCCCGGGCGGATCATGTCCTGCGTCGTGCGGCGCCACTCGAATCCATGCTGCGGCGGGAAGACGTACTCGTGCTCGCTGCGGGCGTCCACGTACTGCAGCGTGCCGTCCTGAATCCGCCACTTGAAGACCTTGACGTCGTTGACCTCACGACCCACGCGAAAGACCATGTACAGATGGCGCCCGAGCACGGAGAACTTGGCGAAGACCGTCTTGCGGTAGTACAGGTACAGGTTCCGGAAATCGGTCTCGAACTGCGGGTCGCGAAGCGCATCGAGCGGGCACGGCCCGAACGCCCCGCCCTTCCACTGATAGAGGGCGAACACGTCCTCCAATCTCGTCTCGGCCCGCAGGCCGACGAAGACGTTGTACCCGAAGAGGAACCGGTCGCCGATCGTGACCATGTCGCGGGGCACGCAGTTGTTGGCGGTCGAGACGCGCTGGCTGGAGAGCAGGCGGGTCTCGACGCCGCCGAAGACGTCCTTGCGGGCCTGGTTGAGCCGGTCCAGCCGGTCACGGAGGTCCTTGCTGTGGCTCAGGAGCCGGCCCCGCAGGATCTCGTACGTGCCGTCGCGGATCGCGCCGGCCTCCCCGGGACCGCCCATCTCCGGATGGGCCTGCCGGGATCGCCCATCTCCGGATTGGCTTTCCGAAGAGAGCCGATCGGGAGATCGGCGTTCCGGAGCGGCGTTCGGGCCCGTGCCGTTGGTTTCCATCAATCAGATCCTCAACAGAGGAAAATCCGAATTTCGAAATTCGAAATCCGAAACAAATTCCAAATTCGAGAATTCCAATGACCAGAAACGCGGCGCCGAGGCCCAATTATGTCATTGCGAGGAGCGCAGCGACGAAGCAATCTCAATCCGCCGCATAGGAGATTGCTTCGCTGCGCTCGCAATGACATGTTTGGGTCTTTGAACATTCGTGCTTGTTTCAGATTGATCTCTCCGCGTTCGCGGTGTCGGAATTCGGATTTCGAGACTTCTCTCTTAGTTCGCCTGCCGGCTGGTCACCCAGTCGCCGGCGGGCTTCTCGCCGATGCCCAGCTCCTTGATCGTGTCGAGAATGCCGGTGAGAACACCTTTCTGCTCGCTGTCTGCCCGGGCGATCAGTTTCATAACCAGGGCGGAGATGGTCAGGTTCTTGAGGTCCTCGCTGCGCAGGCCGAACTGCGTGATGCACTTGCAGATCTGGTCGCGGGCGGCCTGGGCGTCCGGCCCCAGCAGCGTGCGCCGGACGTCGCTCAGGACGTTGCTGTGCCCGACCATGCCATCGACGCTCTTGCCGGTCGTGATCGAGTTGACCAGCCGCTCGAAGAATCGGTTCTCGCCGCCGACGATCTCGATCTTGGCGCTCTTGAGGCCCTCGGCGACGATCTTGGCCTGCTCCTGGGCGATCTGCCGGCGGATGTCGATCTCGGCCAGCTCGATGTCGCGGTCCTTGTTGAGCCGCAGCTTGAATTCCTCGTGCTCCTTGCCGACCGCGTCGAAGAGCTTCATCGCGTCGGCCTTGTCGCGGATGCCGTCGGCCTCCGCATGGAACTTGAGCTCCAGCACCTTGGCCTCCGCGGTCCCCTGCTTCTCGATGGCGACCGCCTTGATCTGCATGACCTCGGCCTCCGCGGTGCCTTCGACCGCATGCTCCTTCACCGCCGCCGCGG
>VGYL01000421.1 GCA_016872975.1 Planctomycetota bacterium | reverse complement strand
TGAGCTTGCTCAAGAACAACACGACTCTCAAGGTCGGAATCAAGAACAAACGTCTCACCGCCGCCTGGGATGAAACCTATCTCGAAGAAGTCCTTGTCGGAAAATGACTTATGGTGCAATCGCCCTGGCGCAGCGGAGACGGCAGAGTTGCGCTCGCGGCGACGCGTGAACTTGCCGGCGCGGCAGCGGGCCCCGCCGCGGGGGTGCTGCCGTACTGCTTCGAAGTCTCTTCATCCTCCCACCAACCCAGGTTCGCCCAAGTCTCGTTGATCTTGGATACGCGGACGAAGTAGACCTTGCCTTCGCTGCTCAGGACGGCGATCAGGGTCGGCTCTCCCTGGGGCGGCACGATCTGTGTCGTTTGGCTGCGGGGCAGCTCGGCCAGGCGTTGGCGGCTTTGAGCCGTGACGCGGGTCAGGCGGGCATTGGCTTCGGGCAGCCAGAGCAGCCGGACCCCGGAGTTGGGGTCGATGCGAAGCGTGCCGCCATCCTTGGGACTCCAGCCCAGCTCGAAGCCCGCCGGCAGAGGCCACGCTTCGCCTGGGCCGTCCCACCTGGCGGCAAGCCGATCGAGATCGACCGGCCTGTCGGCCTTGATGGTGCCGCCAAAGTCCGGCGGGTCGTCCTGGCGCCTTTCGGAAGTCCGGCGGCGCTGCTCGAATTGCGGGGAACGCACGAAGGAGACCCAGTCCGTGAGGAAGGGACGCCCGTAGAAGGCGCGGATCGGCGGGTGCTTCTGCGCCACTTCCACCGCGGGCGTCAGGAGGATACGCCAGCGCCGGTCGCCGACGGTGTCCCAGTCGAGCTCCTTGACGCGGTGATCGCAGCCCATGATGCGGTTCGACCCGGCCCGCAGGGCCAGCTCGCCCACCGGATGCTGCCGGTCGCTGCCCTCGGCCTGGACCGAGACGGCAAAGGCCGTGTCAAAAGGCAATTTGTCGACTTTCAACGCCAGCAGCGAACCGAATATGCCATGCCGGCGCATGTCATCCGTACACAGCGTCTGCACGCTGCGGCGGAGGATATCTTCCCACCCCTGCTCATACACCTGCCGGTAGTAATCCCGCGGCAGTTGTTCGACCACTTCGAACGCCACCGGATCGGTCGCCAGCCGGGCAAAATGGAGCGGTTGGTCCGGGGCGTTGGGGTCCATGACCTCCAGGTCCTTCCAGCCATAGGCCACCGTGTGCCGACCCGGGGGCAGGTCGAAATCGGCCGGATTCCCATAGAGCTCGCCCGGCAGGTGAAGCTGCATGCCCCCGCCGTCGAAGGGCCCGAAGCCGAGCCGGGAAGGGTACTCCTTTCCGTCGATCAGGAAGAAGAACGGATGGACGTCGGGATCGTGATATATCTCCTCCAGGCTCGGCTTCCACCCGCCGCCGTCGTGAGTCGGGACGGAAATCCAGATCGGCTCGCCCCGTTTGTAGTATTCATGCGCCACCAGCTTCGGCAGCGGCATCCCATGTCTGGCCCACGTCGCGGCGAGGTTGCGGCGATACTCATCCGCCAGGGCCTGGCGCTGTTCCGGGGTGGCGTGGTCCGGAAGCTGGCTGCCGTCGAGAAGCTGCATCCCGCTGCCAGGCGGATCGATCTGCACGGCGCTCAACTGGCTCAGCGGCAGCATCTTGACCATAAGGAAGTACGTGTCGCCGTACATGGTGGGGATGTCCCCGCCGCCGGGAATCCAGACGCGCCCCGAGGCCGATCCGGTATCCGTGCCATGGACTTGGACATACAGCAGGTGCCCGAATTCAACGTACGACTGGCGGCCAACCTTCCGCCGCGCGAGCTGCGGCTCGTGGAAGAGATAGGGGATGCTCGTCGCATAGAATCCCGGGGTGTCCACGCGGATACCGTCCACGCGGAACGACTCGTCGCCCAGCGTCACCTCGAGGCCGTGCTCGATGGCGGTCCAGCCTTCGTTCAGGTGCTTTCTCGTCAGCCGGGTGGACAGCTTCTGCGGCCGGGCCGGGTCCGGGAAGACATGACAACCGAGCGTGCGCATCGGCCGGCCGGCCTGGTACAACTCCGCCACTAATGCGAGCTTCTCCCCGGGGCGGAACGAGACCGTATATTCGGCAGAGATCTCCATCAAACCAATCGAGCGCCGGCTGCCGTCCGTCTTGTCCGAATCGAAGCGGAAGAATACGTCTTTGCTGAATCGACCGGGCCGGACGTTGCCTTTGGCCATGGGCAGCAGCACCGCTGCGATGATGAAGATCAGGCACAGGCCGAACAGTCCGAGCTTGGCCGATTTGGGGAGGGGGCGGTTGAGGATGTGCCGGATCCGGCTGGTCAGGGCGCTCTTGGATTCGACGACGCCGATCAGGCGCAGACTCAGGGCCGGCCGGCGGAAGGCCAGCTTCGCGACGTTGACCAGGGTCTCCGGGTATTGGGCGGCGGCCTCGCCCATCGCCACGAGGACGGTCTCATCGACCGCCTTCTCGCGGATGCGGCGGAGGATCGCGTTGGCCAGCCACAGCAGGGGGTTGTAGAAGTACAGAATCTGCAGCAGGGTCTGCGCGAAGCTGATCCAGAGGTCACCCCGCTGGACGTGGGCCAGCTCGTGGAACAGCACCGCCTGCAAGTCGGTTCCGTGCAGGCGGGCGGCGAGATTCTGCGGGATCAGGATCACCGGGCGCGCGAGACCGCAGACGGCGGGACTGGCCGCATTGGGCGAAAGCCGCAGGGAGACTCGCCGGCGCACGCCGAGATGCTCCCGGCACCGGTCCAACTCCGCGTGCAGGGCCGGGCCCGCCTCTTGGGCCTGGGCGACGAGCCCCCGCACGAAGAACGTACGCTGCGCGAGTAACAGCAACAGAGCCGTCACAACGATCGCCCAGACCAATATCACAAGACCCTGCCAGTTCAGGGAGAAGGCGGGTGGATGGGTGACAAGATGTGTGGCACCCCCGCCCTCGGGGGTGATCGGACCCCAGCCGGGGGTGGCTGGGCCACCAGGCTCCGGCGCGGGAGGCTCGACAAACCGGGGCGCCGGCCGGAGCAGGAAATCGGTTGCGGCGGAAGGCGGTCTCGCCTCGCGGCCCTCCCGGCCGCGCGGCGTCGCGGACGTCGTGTCGCGGGCGCGAGCGCCCGCGTCCGAGGGCAGGATGCCCTCGGCACCACCTGGCGCGACCGGTTCCGCCGGTTCGAGCAGGGCGGTGGCGGGGATCTCCAGGTGACCGCCGAACCACGTGCCCAGGCTCACCGGCGACCCCAGCGATGGCGGCAGCACCAGCTTGACGAGCACCAGCATCCAGATCCAGTAGCGAAAGACCGCCCGCACGCGCTTGCGGAGCATGCCGTCGACCGCCAGCAGGATCAGGATCAGCAGGCTGGACTGAACGAGCATGGGCACGGAGAAGCCGACAAAGGCCCGCGCGGCCGTATTGAGAGTTTGCACCATCGCGTTCATTGTCATGCCTCCGCTCGTAGCATGGACCTGTTTGGAGTTCCACCTTCAGGCGGGTGGTTTGGAGTTCCGCCTTCAGGCGGGTTCGACAGTCTTCCGGCGCAGCCGGCTCCACCCTCTGTAAACATGGAAGAGAAAAGGAGGGTCGGACTGTCTGACCCGCCTGAAGGCGGAACTCCAAACGGAAGACGGTCGAACCCGCCTAAAGGCGGAACTCCGAACCGCTTGTCGGCACGCTTTGTTGCCATCGAATCAGCCCTTGGCCCGCGTCTTGTTCTGCCGGCGCTTCTTCAGGACCATCGTCTGCAGCTCCTCGAGCTCCTCCGGGGACAGGGCATCGCTTTCGAGCATGAACTGCATCATCGGGGTAAAGGCGCCCCCAAAGGCCCGCTTGACCGTCCGCAGCAACTCGCCGCGCTGAGCCTCGTCCCGGCGGATCGCCGCGCGGTAGAGAATCAGATTGCGGAGCCGCTCGGTCGTGAGCAGGCCCTTGGCCACCATGCGGTCCATGAGCGTCTTGACGGTGCTGTAGGTCCACTGCTTGCGGGCCGCCAGCTCTTCCTGGACCGCCGGCGCGGCGCACGGCTGGCGTTCCCAGACCACCTGGATGATGTCCCATTCCGCTTCGGTCAGCTCGTACGGTTTCGTCGCCATGAAAACCTCCTGCGCTTTAACGATGACGAGATTACTCTACAGTTGTAAAGAATGCAAGAAGAATCTGAAAAAAATTCCCGGAGGGTGTGCGTGAAGCCGGTTCTGTGTGGCATGGGCTTCCAGCCCAGGGATCATCGGCAGGATGCCGATGCCACGAGGCCCCGCGGGCAGGATGTCCGTCAATAATCTTTGAGGCGGCGCATCCAGACGGGCCAGTTCTCGGTCTGCACGCCGCCGGCGCGGGTCCAGGGGCCGTTGCCCTTGAAGTCGGGGCTCCACTTGAGGGTCCACAACTGCTTGAGGCCGAGCTTGCGGACCGACCAGTCCATGAAGACGCCGTGGATGAACTCGCCGTGGCGCGGGATGCAGAAGGGCCGCATGCTGTTGGTGATGCTGACGTTGGGATTCGTGGCGGCCTCGTTCATGCTCTGCGGCGGCGTGTCGTAGTGCGTCGGGTAGCCCGCCCACAGGGCGCAGTCGAGCATGATCGGCACGTTGCTGCCGCCTTTGCCGTAAATGCTCTTCCAACGCGGCTGGCTGGCCGGCGGCCGCTGACTGGTCTCGCCGCCGTCGTAGGCCGGGGTCCAGCCGTTGAGGCCGTAACTGCCCGCGCGGTACGGATGGCGGGGGCAGTACCAGGCCAGGTCCGCGCTGCCCGCCCCGGACTGGCTGATCTTGCGGGTCGCCATCGGGCAGAAATCCGCGAAGGCGAAGTTGTCGAGGTAGTAGGCGAACTGCGCCGTGCGGCAGCGGTCCCAGGCGTCCCGGTCGCGGAGCTGGCCTTCGTTGCTCTCGCCCAGCGTGGCGAACAGCATCCCCCACTGGTGCAGGTTCGCCTGGCAGACGGTGGCCTTGCCCTGCTTGCGCACGTGCTGGAGGACCGGCATCAGGATCGCCATGAGCAAGGCGATGATGGAAATGACGACCAGCAGCTCGATGAGGGTGAAGGCGGGACGATCTGCGCTTCCTGCTCTGCGACGCACGCCGGGAGCGATGCGCGCCACGCGGTGAGCGTCGCGCCGCAGGTACGATACCCGAGATGTCCGATTCGTGATCATCCCCTGATCCTGCCCAGATGAAGCCATTATAGCAGACACGGTTCACCGACACAATGGAAAGGTGCCGGAAAACGCCAGTCAGAACTGAAAGTGGACCCAGGAGCCGAAAACGTGGGTTGTGTCCCAGCCGTCGTCCTGCTCATTCAGCTTCCAGAGATAGAACAGCTCCAGGCGGACCCGCTCGTGCAGCGGGAGGAAGAAGCCGCCGTAGAGACGCTGCTGGTTGAAGCCCTCTTCGTCGAAATTGATGAAGATCTCCTCGGCGACATACGGCAGGATCTTCCAGGCCGTCAGGGGGAACGGCGCCGTGACCGTCAGCTTGTTGCGGTAGCGCCAGGTCTCGTCGTCGTCCTCCGGGTGGCGATATTCGAAGCGCGACCGGCTGCTGAGGCCGAACCCATACAGCGTGGTCTTCAGCGTGACGTTCAGATAGGGACGATTCTCCAGGAGCCAACGGTCGTCGTCCTTCTCGAACGTGGCTTTGTACCCTAGGCCGACGCTGAGCCAGTCGGCCAGGCCCGCGTAGGTGACAACGAAGTCCGTCTGATAATCGCCGAGCCGGCGGGCCCCGTCGTCGAAGGTCAGTCGCTGCTCCAAGGCGAACTGCCACTGCTCCCGGATCGGGATGTACGCCACCGCTTTGGGCCAATACTCGAAGTCGCCCGCTCGGACGCAGGGGGCCGTTCCCAGAGATATCGCCGCGAGCAGGAGCCGGGCGCTCCAGCGCGGCACGGAAGACATGATGCCACCGTCCTTCATGATCGCGTAACCCTTGGCCGGTCCAACCCTGGGAACCAAAACTCGATGCCGGCCGACCGAGGGACATCCCGCCAGCGGCGCGTGCACAGGACGCGGCCATTATACCGCCCGCGGTACGAAGGGTCGTACCTCATGATGTTGGCAGAGAATAGTCGAAGAATTGGGCTTCCAGGGGCCTTTTTGCCGATCTGTTATGTGTCTGATAACCGATTTGGGCAAGGAGGCCGAAAATGGGCAATGCACGATCA
>VGYL01000420.1 GCA_016872975.1 Planctomycetota bacterium | reverse complement strand
TACCGCGTGATCTATGAAGCAGAAGTTGCGCTGTGGAAGTAGACATGGGGGCCCCAAACGCGAGGCATCGCGTTTGGAGGCCCCGTGCCAAACCGGGGCGAAAGACATGCCTACGAGGCGTAGGCATGGCACCCTGGATCCGGTGGTTTCTTTCCGGTGCCCGCCGCGAAGCAGCTTTGCGACCCGCAATGACATGACTGGTGGCTATATGGCATTGCAAGCGGAGCGAAGCAGTCTATAATCGTATGATGGCGCCCGGGCAGCGGTCTTTGTCTGAGAGTCAATCGACGTGTGTCCGGCGCCGGCGTAATGATGTTGCGATCGCTTTCTCCTGGCGGATAGCCCGATGCTGAAACTGTTTCTCTGGCTCAAGTACGTTCGTAAGCGGCGGATCATCCTGCTCAGTGTGGTCGCCGTGGCGCTGTCGGTCGCGCTGTTGATTGCGGTGGCCAGCCTCTTTACGGGTTTCATCGCGGCGTTCGAGCGGAGCGCGGCCGAGACGGTCGGAGACATCCTCCTGCGTGCGCCGGAGGGAATCCGGTTCGAGAAGTATCCGGCGTTGCTCGAACGGTTGGAAGAGAGCGACCTGGTCGAAGCCGCCACGGCCTCTCTGTCGGCGGAGGGGCTGGTGCACCTGGGCGGCGGCAACGTCCGGCCCGTGGTGATCTGGGGGATCGAGCCGGGCCGCCGCAGCCGCGCGATGGAATTCAAAGAGACGCTGATCTCCCAGCGCCACGCCGCGCAGGAGCCTTCGTTCGCCGTCCCCGGCGCCCCCGGCGAGACCGGCGGGTTCGTCGGCATCGGCGTGCTGGCGAAACCCGACGAGCAGACCGACCAGTACGATCAGGACGCCATCCGCCGGGAGAGGATCAACCAGCAGGCGCGCCTGATCACCGGGACGATGGAGCTCAAGCCCACCGGCGAGCGCGGCCCCCGGCGCCGCACCATCACCTTTCGCATCGTCGATATCGTATTCGCGGGCGTCTATCTGTTCGACAGCAGCTTCGTCTACATCCCCATCGAGGTGCTCCAGCGCGAGCTGTATCCGCAGGAGAAAGATCCGGTCGCCACGCATATCAACGTCAAGCTGAAGCCCGGCGTCGCCGCGGAGGCGGCGGTCGAGCCCCTGCGCGGGATCTGGCAGGCCTTCGCGACCCGGGAGCTGAATTGGAGCTCCATGGCCATCGATCTGACGGCCATCCGGACCGCGCGGGAAATGCAGCGGATCTACGTCGGGGAGTTCGAAAAGCAGAAGCGCATCCTGGAGATCACCTTCAGCGCCGTCAGCGTCAGCGTGGTGGTGCTGGTCTTCTGCATCTTTCACATGATGGTCCGGCTCAAGCAGAAGGATATGGCGATTCTCAAGAGCTGCGGCGCCGCGAGCTCTTCGGTGGTCGGGTTGTTCCTGGGCTTCGGCGTCTCCGTGGGCGTCGCGGGCTCCGGCCTCGGGACGGCCCTGGGCTACCTGATCACGCGCCACATCAATCAGGTCGAAGAGGGAATTCGCCTGCTCTTCGGCCTGAAGCTGTGGCGCAGCAGCGTCTATATGTTCGATCGGATTCCGAACGAGGTCGATTGGAGCTCCGCGCTGCTGTACGCGGCGCTGGCGCTGACCGCGGCCGCCGTGGGGGCGCTGCTGCCGGCCGTGGCCGCCGCCCGGACCCGGCCCGTGGAAGTGCTGAGGCATGAATAGTGTACAAACTGACTCTGATAGCCCGGTATCTGGTGAAGCGGCGCATCACGCATTTTGCGATGGCGGCGGTGACCCTGTGCGTCTTTGCCGTCATGGTCGTGATGACGGTGATGACGGGCCTGGTCGGGGACTTCAAGAAGAGAAACCACGCCTTCTTCGGGGACTGCATCATCGGCACCGAATCGCTGGTCGGGTTCCCCTACTACGAGGAATTCATGGCGCGCGCGGAGGGGACCGGCCTGGTCGAGGGGATCTCGCCGGTCGTGAAGAGCTACGCGATTCTCAATGCCGACACGGGCTACGAGGACAACGTGGAACTCCTGGGGCTGGACCCGGTCCGGCACAGCCGGGCAACGAGCTTCGGCCGGACCCTGTATTTCCACCCGGATCGGGTGGAGAAGGCGTTCGAACCGATGTATGACCCGAACGCCCCCGGCTGCGTTCTGGGGATCGATCGGATCCTGCAGCGGGATGCGCGGGGCCGGTACGTGCACTACGACCGGCCCTTCCAGATCGGCCTGGCGTTGACCTGCTTTCCCCTGACCGCCAAGGGGGCCCTGGCGGAGGCCGCGACCACTCTGGTCCGGACGAAGCGTTTCCTCTACAGCGACAATTCGCACTCCGGGATCGCCCGGGTGGACACGGACTACGTGTACATTTCCCTGGACGAGGCCCAGGGGCTGTGCATGGCCGGCGAGGAGAAACGCGTCACCGCTCTGCACGTGAAGTTTCGTCCCGGGGTGGGCCTGGAGGAAGGCTGCCGCCGCATGGCGGACCTGTGGCGCCAGTTCCGCAGCGACAAGGCGACGGCGCCCCACGGCGTCCTGCTGGACACCGTGAGCGTACAGAGCTGGAGGACGTATCGCCGCGCCACCGTCGCACCGATGGAGCAGGAACAACTGCTGCTCAGTCTGATGTTCGTTCTGGTAGGCGTCACGACGGTCTTCGTGGTCTTCGTCGTGTTCTACATGATCGTCAACAGCAAGAGAAAGGACATCGGGGTGCTCAAGAGCGTGGGCGCCTCGAATACGAGCGTCCTGGCCCTGTTCCAGGGCTTCGCCTTCGGCATCGGCGCGATCGGCGCCGGGGCGGGGGTCCTGTTCGCCTGGCTGTTCCTGTCCCGGATCAACGCGATCGAGGAGTGGCTCTACCGGAATTTCAACTTCCAGATCTGGGATCGCTCGATCTATGTGATTGGGGATATTCCCAGCCGGGTCGAGTTCCCGGTCCTGGCGGTGATCGTCTCCTGTGCGATTCTGGCATGTCTGTTCGGGGCGCTGGTGCCGAGCTATCTGGCGGTGCGTCTGCGGCCGGTGGAGACCCTCCACGCCGGCCGGCCGTAGCGCCCGGACCATTGCGTCCGCGCCCATTGACGGGGTCCGCGAATTCCAGTATCAACAGGCCTGACGCACGCGGAGTTTTCCAAGGCCGCTCCCAGGAGAAGAGTCGTTCAACAATATGGGACTCGTTATGAGTGAATCGCCCGTGATCTTGAAAGCCCAGGACCTCCACAAGTCCTATCGAATGGGAGCCACGCGCGTGGTCGTTCTCAAAGGGGTGGACCTGGCCGTGCGCGAGGGCGAATTCGTGGCGGTCGTGGGCGCCTCGGGCAGCGGCAAGAGCACGCTGCTGCACCTTCTCGGCGGCCTGGACAAGCCCGATAAAGGCCACATTCAGTTCCGCGGCCGCGACGTGAATCGCATGAGCGCGCGCGGGCTGAACGAGTACCGCAACGAGACGGTCGGCTTCGTCTTTCAGTTCTACCACCTGTTGGACGAGCTGAACGTGCTGGAGAACGTGATCCTGCCCGCCATGGTCTCGCGCAGCGTCGTCGGATGGCTGCTGGCGCGCCACCAGGCCCGCCGGCGCGCCGTGGCGTTGCTCGACCAGTTGGGCTTGCAGGAACGGGCCCGGCATAAGCCCTACCAGTTGTCCGGCGGCGAGCGCCAGCGGGTGGCCATCGGCCGGGCCCTGATGAATCAGCCCACCCTGCTGCTGGCGGACGAGCCCACGGGAAACCTTGACTCCGCGACAGGAAATGGTATCCTGACGATTTTCGAGCAGTTGCACGCGGCCGGGCAGACCATCGTCCTGGTCACGCACGATGAGCGGGTCGCCCGCCGGGCGCAGCGCATCATCACACTGGTGGATGGCAAAGTGAGAACATAGGTCAGGGGCAGGCACAAGGATTCTCTATGGCATTGAAGATCTGGCTGGACACGGGGTTGGTGGACGAGAAGGAGGCCCGGATCTCGGTTTTCGATCATGGCCTGCTCTACGGGGATGGGGTGTTCGAGGGCATCCGCGTCTACCGTGGCAAGGTGTTCGAGCTGGAGGCTCATATCCGCCGGCTGTTCGAGTCCGCCCGCGCGCTCCGCCTGACGATTCCCATGACCAAAGAGACGCTGACCGATGCCGTCGAGACGACCGTCCGGGCGAACAACGTCGGGGACGGCTACATCCGGCTCATCGTCACCCGCGGCGTCGGCACGCTCGGCCTGAATCCCTTCACCTGCGAGAAGGGCAACGTGATCATCATCGCCGACACGATCCAGCTTTATCCCCAGGAGCTGTACGAAAAAGGCATGAAGGTCATCAGCGCCACGACGGTGCGCAACCACCCGCTGGCGCTGCCGCCGCAGGTGAAGAGCCTGAACTACCTGAACAACATCCTGGCCAAGATCGAAGCGCTGGACAACGATGTGCCGGAGGCGATCATGTACAACCACGAGGGGTACGTGGCCGAAGCGACCGGCGACAACGTGTTCCTCGTCAAGAACAGCGTCGTCTACGCGCCGCCGGTGGAGGCGGGCAGCCTGGAGGGCATCACGCGGGCCGTGGTCATGCGGCTGGCCCGCAGGGAGGGCCTGGACATCGTCGAGAAGAACCTGACCCGCTACGATCTCTACGTGTGCGACGAGCTCTTCCTGACCGGGACCGCGGCGGAGGTCATCGGGGTCGTCCAGATCGACGGCCGCGTCATCGGCGACGGGACGGTCGGTCCGATCACGCGCCTGCTCCGGGAGAAGTTCTTCCGCTATGCGCACGGGAAGGAGCAAGCGTGAACCGTGCTCCGGATCGCCCCGGCCGGTGTGTATCCGAGGTGGAGAACGGCCGCTCATCATGAATGCGTCAAAGAACATCCCAGGGAATGGGGTCCCCTCATTTGGACGGATTGCCGGCCCGCTCGCGCAGGTTCGCGAGCGGATTCACCAGGGGCTCAGCGCCAACGGCGCCGACGGGGAGTTGACGCCGTTTCTGGACCATCTGCAGGCGTGCGGCGGCAAGATGCTCCGGCCGGGCCTGGTGCTGCTGGCCGGGGAGTGTTTCGGACCGGTGAGACCCGAGCACATTCAAGTCGCCGCCATGGTGGAAATGATCCACCATGCGACCCTCCTGCACGACGACGTGATCGACGAGGGCCGCCAGCGGCGGGGCCTGCCCACCGCCAATCGCCTCTGGGGCAACGAATCCGCCGTGCTCCTGGGCGATTTCGTGCTCAGCCAGGTCTTTCGCATGGCGGCCGAGCTGGACCCGGCGGTGGCCAGAATCCTGGCGCAAACCGCGGTCCGGGTCTGTGAAGGAGAGCTGCGCCAGACCGTGCAGAGACGCAATTGGCAGCTCAGCGAGAGCCGGTACCTCGAGATCATCACGGAAAAGAGCGCCTCGTTCTTCGGCGGTTGCTGCCGGCTGGGGGCCATGTTGTCCCACGCGGACGCGGCCCAGACCGAGGCGCTGGCCCGCTTCGGTCTGCTGGCCGGGATCGCGTTCCAGATCGCCGACGACCTTCTCGACCTTACCGCCGACGAGGCCCGGACGGGCAAGACCGCGCAGAGCGACCTGGCCAAGGACAAGGCCACGCTGCCCGTCATTCACCTGCTGCAGGCGGTCGATCCGCCGCGCCGGGCCGCGCTGTGCGTTCTGCTGGAAGCGGCCCCAAAATCGCGGCGGGAGTTCCTGGACACCCTGGAGCGACACGGCAGCCTGCGCTACGCGCGCGAGCAGGCCGCGGCTTACGTCGCGCGGGCCATACAGGCCCTGGACCCGGTGCCGCCGGGAGAGGCGAAAGAGGCCTTGGTCCAGACCGCCCGTTTCATGGCCGACCGCAGCGCGTAACGTCTCGTTGGTCCTTCGGGGACCGATGACATGGCACCAGAGCCGGTTGGGGGTTCCGCTTTCAGGTGGGTGCGAGAGTCGTCCGTTTGGAGTACCGCCTTCAGGCGGGTCGGACAGTCTTGGGGCGCAGCGGGCTCCGCTTTCTGTAACAACGATCCGCACCCAGGCTAAGATCAGGCGTGGCGCGATCCGGTGGCTGCCGGGCCGTGGGCCTAGCGCATGTTTGACAACTGGGGCGGGGTTTTTGCGGTTGAATCTGAGTTCTTGAGGGCAAGAACGCGGTTTCGGGGCTGGGCTCCCGCCTAAACATAGTGACAAAGTATTT
>VGYL01000419.1 GCA_016872975.1 Planctomycetota bacterium | reverse complement strand
ACCCGGGGTGCAACTTAACGTCACACGACAGTTTAGCAAACTGTTGCCTTAAGCCGCTCGGCCACCTCTCCGAGGTATTCACTTGTAAGGACGGATACGAGAGAGCCCAACAGTCGGAACCATCGGCATCGGCCTACAAAGACTTATACGCTCTCAGTCTACCGTGCATCGGCCCGCGGTACAAGAAAATTCACAAAGTTCGTCGCTTCCGTGTGCGTGCAGGGAAGATCCGGCTTGGTTATCCAATTCTGAATCAAGCCGAAGATCCGGGCGTGAGCCGGCCCGACTACCAGCCCAGGAACCGGATCGCCAAGCCGCACAGGAGGATCGTCGCCCCGGCCATGGCGTGGCTGTAGCGCTGGATCTTCTTCAAGGGCAGGAAGTCCACGCCGGCTCGGCCCAGGAATACCGCGCCGAGCATCGTCACCATCGTAACACCGCCAAAGACAACCGATACGATCAGCAGGTCCAAGGGGCCTCCCTCGGCGGCAGGATACATGAGGATCGGGATCAGCGGCTCGCACGGCCCGAAGACGAAGATCACGAAGAGAATCCACGGCGTAACGTTCTGCGCCGATTCCGTGTCATGAACGTGGCTATGCTCGCCCAGATGGCGATGCGGATGGACGTGATCGTGCCCGCCCGCGGCCAGATGGGGATGCGTATGTTGATGCGGATGCCGGCGATAGACCAGCCGGATGCCCCAGATCAGGTAGGCCAGGCCGAACGCGATGAGCAGCCAAGCCGCGAGGTCGCCGCGGACGGATTCGGCCCCTTCCAAGCTCCTGACTGCCAGGCCGAGTGAGACCCCGACCAGGCCCAAGGCGACCGAGCCGCCAATGTGCCCCAGCGCACAGGCAGCGGTGATGAGGGCCGTCTTGGCGGCAGACCACCGGCGGGCCCAGGACATCATGATAAAGGGAACGTAATGATCCGGCCCCAACAGCGTATGAAAAAAGCCGATCGAACCGGCGGTAAGCAATAATGCCTTGAGGTCTTCCATCGCGATCTTGCCGACTCCAACTCGAAGCAGGGAAAAAGGAAAAAGTGCAAAGGGGTGGACCCGATGCCCAGCCGCCCGCCTGCAATCGCCCTTCCCACCTTTTCCCTTTTTACTCTTTACTTTTTTTTTACAGTTTAGTTTGTTTCCAGTTTCAAGTTTCTCTCCGCCACCCGGCGGGCGGCGGCTCGGCGACGCGAGACAGATGCTCGGGGCCGACCCTGACGGTCGGCGGCAGCAACGGCGGCTGGTTGCCCCCCGGGGGCCCAGGGCGCCGCCGCAACCGGGAGGGTCAGGGGGCGTCGCCTGTTCCCCGTCGGCGCAAAAGCCGGCCCCGGGGGAACCCGGGGCCGGTTTGACATTCTCCCGTTGTCCAGCCGCAGCGGCGCTACGGCACGACCTGACCTCCAGGGGCCACCGGAGCGCCGGGCCCCGTGCCGGCAGGCGCGGCCGTCGTCATGTCATCGCGCCGGATGGCAGGCACGATGCTCGACCAAGCGGTCTCATTGCCGAAGGCGTCGCGGGCCTTGACGCGGAACCGAACCGCGGCGTTCTGCCGCCCGACCAGGACGCGCCAGGTCGGGGTGGTGATCCAGCCGCTGCTGAAGCCGGTCGGATAGACCGCCGGGTAGTCCACGGCCTCGAAGAAGTACTCGATGCCGCCGTTGGGACTGGTCGCGGTGACCGCGGTCATGTCGGCGTAGTAGTCCTGCCAGCCGCCGCCGCCATAGATCTCGTGCGGCAGGCCGTTCGGGTCCCACTGCATCGGGTTCGGCGTCGGACGCGTCGTGTCCGCCGGCGTCTGGGTGACGACCGAGACCCAGTTGGACCAGGCGGTCTCATTGAGCCGGGCCGAGGTATCCCGGGCCTTGACCCGATACTGGTAGCGGGTGCTCGGAATCAGGTTGACATCGGTATAGAACGGCGTATCGATCCAGCCGCTGTCGTTGGCGCCCGGGGTGTTCGTATCGAAGTAGTACTGCACGCTGTGCAGGTCGTCGTAGGCCGGCCGGGCCGTCATCGTGACCGACGTCGTCGAGACCGCCGTGATCGTCTCGATGTACGGGGCCGGAGCCGGCGGCTTGGTGTCCATGATGCCGGCGAACCGGATCGCGGACCACTTCGTCTCGTTGCCCAGGGCATCGCGGGCCTTGACCCGGTAGCCGTACTGCACGTCGCGCTTGAGGCCGGCATCGACATAGACCCGGCTCTTCTGCCAGCCGCTGTCGTGGCCGCCGGGGGTGACGCTCTCGAAATAGTACTCGACCTGCCAGCCCCAGGCGTCGATCGCCTCGCGGGCCACCATCTGGACGGCGGTGCTGCCGCTCATCTCGGGCGCAATCTCCCACTCGGCCGGGTTCGGCATCGGCGGCGCCGTATCCTGCACCAGCCAGCAGTCGGCCAGCAGCGCCATGTCGAACCAGTCCACGCGGGAATCGAACGTGAAGTCGGCGCCGCCGCACCAGCCGTCGGCCTCGGAGCAGCCCTGCTTGAGCCATTTCAGCGCGAACAGGGCGAAGTCATCGAAGCGGATGATGCCGTCCGGCACCAGGTCGCAGAACCGGCACGGCTCGAGGAACCGGTGATGGAAGCCGAGGTCCACCACGCCGGTATCGGGCACGCGGTCCGTCCGGGTGGTGTACCGGGACATGCCCAGCACGCCCGCCAGATCGCTGCCGGCATCGACGGCCGGACTGGTGAGCTCCTGGCCGGCCCGGCGATTGCTCAGGAAGAAGTCGCCGAACGGCCCGCTGACGAACAGCGGGTCCTGGCGGAGAATCCCTTCGCCGAAGCGAATCTGGCAGCGGGTATCGACCCAGATATCGTTGGGCCCGGCCCAGATATTGCTGAAGGCAATGTAGATCCTGCCGCACTGCGGGTCGAGCTCGAATCCGGTCCCGACCGCCAGTTCGGTGCCCTGGCGGGCGAAGTTCTGCCAGAGAATGGTGTCGAGGATCTTGCAGTCGCTGTGATAGCCGCTGAACACGGCGCCGCCGAAACCGGTGTGATTCGGATCGGTCGGGACGCCCGGTGAGGCGTTGCCGTAGAAGGTGCAGTTGCGGATCGTCGGCGTGGCGAACCAGTTCGACGAGATGCCGCCGCCGTCGCGGAGGGCCAGGTTGTCGCGAATGAGGCAGTTGATGATCGCGGTGCTGTTCTCGCCCCGCAGGTAGATGCCGCCGCCGGAGCCGAAGCACGTGTTGCCGGCAATGTTGCAGTCCTGGATATGGGCGGTGGCCGAGGAGAGCATCAGACCTCCACCGATCGGCAGGGCTATGTCATCGCTGGCATCCGCGGCGTCGAGGATCGCCTCGTTGTTCTTGATCTCGCAGCCGGCGATGTGGACCGCACCGCCCACGACCGTGGCGCCGGCGCCGCGCAGGGCGGTGTTGGACCAGAGGCGGCTGTCGATCACCGCGGCGTTGGAATCGGCGAGGTAGGCGCCGCCGCCGGTATCGGCGACGTTGTCCACGAAGTTGCAGTCGACGAACAGGACGCCGGCCGTACGCTCGGCCGCCACCCCGCCGCCAAAGCCGATATACGGATCGAGGCGCTGCCCGGCGGGCGTGACCGACGAGGTGTTGTTCTGGAACAGACACTTGGTGAACGTCACCATGGTGTCGGCGGCGCAGTAGGCGCCCCCGCCGTAGCTCGGCATCTCGAACGCGGTCTGCGGCTCGGCCCCGGCGCCGCTGGCATTGGCGCCGCCCTGGCCGCTGAGGCCGCCCACGGTGCTGTTGCCGCGGAGGATGCACTCGACAAACTCGGCCTTGCTGCCGCGGTCGAGGAAGATGCCGCCGCCGTAGGCGGAGTACCAGCGGTAATCCCCGAGGTAGCGTCCGCCGCCGCTGGAAGCGCTGGCGGTGGTAAACATGGCGTCACCGGAAGCGTGGGCCAGGGCATAATCCCATTCCCAGACGTTCCAGAGATCAACGTCAACAGTCTCGGTGCCCAGCTTGAGGGGGTCGATATTGATCCGGACCGGCGGGGTGAAATTGCCGCCGTAGTTGGCCCGGCCGCCATTGGCGACCCCGGCGCCGCCGTTGCCGGCGTTGCCGCCCTGCGCGAGGTTGTTCTCGATCAGGCAGTTGATGAATTTCGGGTTGGTCTCGGGGGCGCAGTAGATCGCGCCGCCGCGCGCCCAGCCGGCCCAGCCGCCGCGACCGGCGTTATGCGTGGCATCCGCCGCGGCGCCGTTGCCGCCGTCACCGCCGACGGCGGAGTTGTTGCGGATGATGCAGTTCTTGATCGTGGGGCTGGCCCCGCGCAGCAGGATCATGGCCGAGCCGTTGACCGGCGCGCCGTCGTAGCCGTTCGGATGTCCGGCGCCCCGGTTGCCGTCCGCGCCGCCGTTGAGCACGGAGCCGCCGAAGTTCTCCAGCGTGAAGCCGGTGAACACGGTCCGGCGGGTGGCCTGGCCGGTGAACAGAATCCCCTGGTTGTTGAGCTGGTTGCCGCCGACCGTGCCGGGGCCGCGAATGATGGTGGACGCCACCACGGTCGGATCGTTCGGCTTCGTGGACGTGACCGTCACCGCTTTGTCCAGCACCAAGGCAAACCGCACGCCGTTGACGTCGTCGACCCGATGGCCGCTGGAGTAGATGCCCGGATCGACCACGATCGTATCGCCTTCCTGGGCGGCGGTGAACGCATCCTGAATGGTCGTGTAGTCGCCCGGCACCGTGACCACGCGGGAGGTGCGCTTTTCGAGCAGCACCGTCACGAAGCGGTCCTGCGTCAGCGTGACGAAGTTGACCGTGGTCTTGAGATTGTCATTGTCCGTGCCCGTCCAGGCCTTGATCTTCCAGCCTTCCTGGAGCTTGACCTCGAGCCGGATGACCCGTTCGAAGGAGCCCTCGTAGACCAGGGCGAAGTTCGGGGTCACCGTCGCGTGAATCATCCCGTCTTCCGGATCGGGCAGAACCTGGGCGACGAGCTTGTAGAGCGTCACGCCTTCGGGGTAGTGGTATCCCAGGTCGACGATGCCCTTGTCGGGCACCCCGTCGGTGCGTGTGGTGCGCTCGCCCAGCCGGATACCGGAGGCATCGGCCGGAGCGTTGCCGGCATCGACCGCCGGACTCTGGAGCGCCTGTCCGGCCGCCGTCTGGCTCAGGTAATAGCCGGCCACGAACAGCGGATCGGCGGTCAGGTTGCACGTGCTCGGATCCCACAGGCAGAGGTTGCCATTCCAGCCCGGCAGTTTGGACTCCGGCGACACGTGGATCGGCTCCACCACCTTCGTGATCAGCCCGATGGCTTGCAGCACGCCGGCGACCGCGTCGTTGGCGTCGGCCGCCTGCACCATCGCGCCACCCGCAATCCCGGCGATCGCGCGGAAATACACTTCCGTGGTCGGATCGGTGCCGATCTGCACCATGAAGATTCTCTTGCTCGGGTCCTGGGTGGACGCCGCCGCCATGGTGTCGAGCGTGTAACCGGTCGGGGCCTCCGGATCGTGCGGGGGGGCATTGCCGACGAGCAGAATGACGCGATCCACACTGCCGCCGCGCCAGAAGCCGAGATCGTTGCCGTCGCTGGCCCGCGTCAGGGCGTAGTAGACCGAGTTGGGCGTATCCCCGCCGGAACCGGCCGGGGTGGCGATGGAGTTGATCCCGCCGATGACGCGGTCCCGCAGTGACGTGAACGGCGTCACGACGCGATACGGATAGTCCGTCGCGGCGCCGTACCCGGGCGCGACCGTGCTGTTGAAGTCCTTGAAATCCACCACCGCGATGCGGTAATCCAGGACCCGGCTGCTGACGCCCGCCACGATCTGGGCGGCGGCCGCCTTGATCCGGGTCATGTTGTCGGACATGCCGGCGGTCGAATCGAAGACGAGGACCAGGTCCAGCGGCTTGTCGCTCGGGCGGGAGGCATCGACACAGGGTCCCACAGTGCTGAACAGGACGCGCACGGTCGAGGGCCGGGCCCCGTAGGGATGGCCGTTGGCGACCGAGATCTGCGCCCCCTTGCCGGTGCTCTTGTTGCCCCAGACGATGGAATTGATCAGCACGGCGTTCGATTCGTACGCCACGGACAGACCACCCCCGAAGGCATCCCCCGGCGCGCGGGCCACGAAGTTGTCGGCGATCGTACAGTTGGAGAGCATCGGCTCGTTGAACCAGTTGACGGAGACAC
>VGYL01000418.1 GCA_016872975.1 Planctomycetota bacterium | reverse complement strand
GACGGGATTCCTGCGGTCCCGGTTGGCGTACAGGATCTGGGCACACTCCGCGAACGTCTTGCCGACGAAGGCCTCCGGATAGGACTCCTGCGGCACGATGTAGATCTCGTTGCCCTCGAAGGAGTACGTCAGGAGGTCCTTGTAGACCACCGAGAGCTGCTTGTTCACCGCACAATGCGCCAGGATGCCGACGCCGATCTCCGTCGTGCAGATCGTCTCATCGGCCCCGGCGTCCCGCAGGTGCTGGCTGTTGTCCGAATTCATGACCTCCGCGATGATATGGGGCCGCCGCTTCTTGCACTCGCTGAGCAGGGCCAGGATGATCATGGCGCTCTTGGCGTCCGGATCGGGACTCTGATCGTCGCCCAGCACGATGACCGTGTCCGCCAGGCTCACGCGGGCACTCTTGAGCGTGCCGTGGCGAATGGGGTCCTCCTGAATGCAATAGACCTTGTGGAAGGCGGGCAGCCGGTGCAGCTCCTTCTCGTCCAAGAGCTTGTTGTCGATGATGACGATGTCGGCGTCCGGTCTGCCCTCCGGATGGCGCAGCTCGTTGACGACGCGTTTTCCCCGCTCGTTCCAATTGCAGATGACGATGTGATCGTGGACGTCACTGGGCATCTTGAGCTCCTGTTTGCGCAAAAAGGCCGCGGCAAAGCGCCCGGCCACGGCACCGAAGAAGAACACGCTGAGAAGGAAGATGAGGACGGAAATCGCGCGGCCCGGCCACGTGATCGGATAGCGGTCCTCAAAGCCGCTGAACAGGTAGACCGTGATCGACCAGAAGGACTCGGGGACGCTCTCGAACGACCGGTTGTTGTACCGTTCGCAGAAGAACATGGCGAGCGTCCCGATCACGTAGAGACAGATGAAGGTGGCCACCAGGCGGACATGGACATGGCGTTGCGTGAAGCGCCGGATCGCGGAACGATACCGGATGACGTAGATCAGCGCGACGACGCAGACGGCGGCCCAGAACAGCGCCGGCAGGTAGTCCCTCAGGGTCCTGTGCAGCAGGCCCTGCTCCCGGAAATAGGCCATCGACTGCGGATGGACCGGAAGGATGGGCCGGCCCCGATGGTCGAGAATGCCGGCGAGTCCCTGCTCCCGGGCGAAACGGTACCGGCGCAGGTCCGCGCTCGCCACGCCGTGCTCGAGACGGATGACGTCCTCCTGTTCGAAGAGCAGCCGGGTCAGATTCTTGACGAAACCGGGCGGGAACTTGCGCCCGTTGGTCCGCGTCTCCTCGAAGTGCTTGCGGGCCACCAGAATGGCACGCACGCCCACGGTCTTGACCGCCTGGTCCTGGGCGTGGTAGGTGTGCGCCGGGATCTCCGTATAGACGAAGTAGGGGAAGGCCCGCATCAGCCGGTTGGCCAGGCCCTCGTTGATGGGCAGGAAGGTGACGTAGTCCTGCAGCGCGATGCCGTCGATCCGCTCGGTCAGCACCGGCGTCGGGATCCCCGCCGTGATGCAGGCGGCATCCAGGGAGTTGGACAGCAGCAGATCCCGCGTCTCCGCGAAACCGCACCGGACATCGGTCAGATCCCCCGACTCCCAGCCGTCCAGGGCCAGAATCACCGTGGCGCTGTTGCTGGTGTTCTCCGGCGGCGAGCCGGTGCGGATGCGCCGGCCCTTCAGTTGGTCCAGATACTCGATGCCGCTCTTGCGCGTGGCGATCATCTGGACGATTTCCGTGTACAGGGAGGCGATGGCCAGGGCCTTGCTGGACGGCAGGCTGAACATCTCCTGGCCCCGGCTGAAATAGTAGGCCGTGTCGTTCTGCACCAGGGCCAGGTCCACCTGCTCCCGGTCGAGCAACCGCAGATTCTCCAGGGTACCCGACGTTTCGACCACTTCGATGTGAACGTCGTTCGGGTAGGCCCTTTCGATCACCCTCTTGATGCCGCATCCGATCGGATAGTAGACGCCCGTCCTGCTGCCCGTGGCCAGGCGCAGGGTCACCGGTTCCGCCCCCGCCGTCCCGGCGGAGGCATGACACATCAGGACAAGAGCGACCCAGAAGATTCGGCGCGCGCGGGTCCCGAAAATCCCCGGCCCGCGCCGGGGACGTATCTTCACGACGGTCCGTCGCGGTCTGTATTGCTCACGCGTTGCTTCTGTAGCCATTGGACAACGAGCCTTCCGGGCCGGGTGCACGAAGCGCCGGCTTGTGCCGGGCAGTATCGCCGCCGGTCCTGAAACTGTCAAGGTTTGCCCCTCCGGTACACAGGCCGAACGCATGTCATCGATGTGGTGGGGCACATGCAATTGCCCTGGGCCAAGGCGGCGGTTGACAGCCGGGCCGGCGGGATGTACCTTCGCCCCTGTGTCGGTCCTGTACTGCCAAGATGTTCTGACAAGCGGAGCCGCGCAATGCGCCATACCCATACCCATACCTTGAGTCGTCGCCGGGTGCTGGCCAACACCGCCGGACTGACCGTCGCCAGTTTCCTTCCGTCCCACGTTCTGGGCGGCACCGCCGGACAAGTCCCGCCGAGCGAGTGCTTGAATGTGGCCGTGATCGGCACCGGCGGGCAGGGCGTCACGAACATCAAGGCCCTGCACACGCATCCCGATGTCCGGATCGTGGCGATCTGCGATCCCGCGGAGTTCTGGGACAACAGCCATCTCTACTACAAGCATCACGGCGGGCGCGGGCCGGCCCTGAAGGTGATCGAGGAGCACGCGCGCCAGAAGGGTTCCGCCGGGGACCACGGCTGTGCCGTCTACCTGGACTATCGCGTGATGCTGGAGAAGATGGGCCGGGACATCGACGCCGTGCTGATCGCGGCGCCGAATCATATCCATGCGGTCGCCTGCCTGGCGGCCATCGAGGCGGGCAAAGGCGTGTACTGCGAGAAGCCGCTCACGCGGACGGTCTACGAGGCCCGCCGGGTCGCCGCGGCGGCCCGGGAGGCCAAGGTCGCCACCCAGATGGGCAACCACGGGCACTCGTCCGACGACATCCGCCGGGCCGTCGAGTGGATTCGGGACGGCGCGATCGGCAAGGTCCGCCAGGTGCACGGCTGGCGCGGCGGGCCCCCGCGCATGACGTTGACGGCGCGGCCCCGGGAAACGCCGCCGCTGCCGGCGGGCCTGGACTGGGACCTCTGGCTGGGGCCGGCCCCCGCGCGGCCCTTCCATCCCGCCTATACCCCGTTGTACTTTCACTACTGGTGGGATTTCGGGACCGGCACCCTGGGCAACTTCGGCTGCCACACGCTGGACACCGCCGCCTGGGCCCTGGACCTGGGGCACCCGACGATGATCGAGGCCAGCTCCACCGAGCTGCGCGAGGAAACCACTCCGGCGGCCGCTCTGTACCATTACAAATTCCCGGCCCGCGGGCCGTCGTCGCCCGAGGTCGATCTGTTCTGGTATGACGGCGGTCCCATGCCGCCGCGGCCCGCGTGGCTGGAACCCAACCGCAACCTGCCTCGACTGGGCGGATTGCTGATCGTGGGCGACGAGGGGGCCATTCTGTCCGGCTCCTGGAGCGAGTCACCCCGGATCATTCCCGAACAGAAGATGCGGGAATACAAACAGCCCGCCCCGCGCATCCCGCGCTCCCGGGGCCATCATCGCGACTGGATCGATGCCTGCAAAGGCGGCCCGCCGGCCAGCTCGAATTTCGACTACGCCGCCCACTTGACGGAGCTGGTGCTGCTGGGCACGGTGGCCCTGCGGACCGGCGAAACGATCTACTGGGACGGCCCCAACCTGCGGGCCACCAACACCCCCAAGGCCGAGCCCCTCGTCCGCGGCTTCTTCCGGAAGGGATGGGAAATCTGAGGGAATGTGGCATGTGCTGGTATTACCCCATGGCAGGGGTAATATTCGCGGGCACGAATTCCCTCCTTGGTCAGAAGAAATTTGTGGGAACGCGGCGAATTTGCTTGAACAGCTATCGCAAAGTTGCGATACTGCGTATCGGAGGTAAAGATGCCAAGAACGGATGTCATCCTTTACCGAGAATTGGATGGGTCGGTGCCTCTCTTGGATTGGCTGGACCTCATACCAGAGAAGATCAGGATACGGTGTGTCGGTCTTATTGAGTTGTTAGCCGAGAGAGGATACGAGTTGAGAAGACCGTTGTGCGATTACCTCGACAATGGGGTATACGAATTGCGGGCACGTGGAGGTAATGTCCACTATAGGGTTCTCTACGCCTTTGTGGGACCGAATATCGTTCTCTTGTCGCATGGCTGCACCAAGGAGAAGAGAGTCGCGCGGAAAGATATCGATCGGGCTGTCTTGAATCTCGAACGATACCATCAAGACCCGGAAGGCCACACGCATAAGGAGTGACTACCATGAGAAAGAAATCGCATAAGACCAGTGATGCGGTGGACGTTCTTCATAGACGATACATCCAAGGGAGCAGAACACGCGCTGAGTCTCTGAAGATAGAGCGGGAGAACCTCAGCATCGCCGAGCAAATCCACACTCTCAGAACGCAGGCAGGATTGAGCCAGAAGCAGTTGGCAGCAAAGGTTGGGACTACCCAGTCGGTTATCAGCCGCCTGGAAGATGCGGACTATGATGGCCACAGTCTTGTCATGCTCCGGCGCATCGCCTCGGCGCTCCACCAAAAGGTGGAAGTACGTTTTTTGCCCGAAGACGCACGCTACACCCGCGTGTGATTGCCGCCACGGGTTGTTTCACAGATGCAGGTTATCTGCCACTGATTCGGATTGATCGGGAGATCGTATGATGCGAACTGACAAGGCCACCAAAATGGAACGCATGGCGTTCCCGCTGCGGATTTGCTGCATTCTCTCGGTGATGGCCTCACCGGTTTGGGCCTGTACCACGGTGATGGCGGGCAAGCAGGCCACGGCTGACGGCTCGGTGCTGATGTCGAGCTCCTGCGACGGCGATCTCATGGGCCTGATCTATGTCATGCCGGCCCGGGAATATCCGCCGGGAACGAAGCTGCCCATGTACTGGAACCTGCCCCGGCCCAAGACCGTCCGCGAGTTCCAGGCCAACGTGCAGAAGGGATATGACCTCGTCGGCCACCTGCCGGTGGACAAGACCCATCGCACCATTCTCCTGGGCGGCAATGTCGAGAGCATGACCACCGGCGGCCTGAACGAGTTCGGGCTGGCCATCGCCATCGAGTTCATCCCCATGCGCAAGGGCCTGGCCTGTTCCCGGGGCGTCGTCGGTCCCAACAGCAATCACTGGACCACCTCGCTCATCGCCAACGGCCTGATGCGGGCCCGGACGGCGCGCGAGGCCATCCGCCTGATCGGCGCGATGGTTGAGCACTACGGCTTTCAGTACTATCGCGCGCCCCACGCCGGCGTCGCGCTGCCGATCGCCGATGACAAGGAGGTCTGGCTCATGGAGATCTTCGGTCCGGGCGCCGATTGGACCGCTTCCAGCGGCCGGCCCGGCGGCGTTTGGTGCGCCCAGCGAATCCCCGACGGCGCGGTCGGCTGCAGCGCCAACCGCAGCCGCATCGGCAGGATCGACCTGAACGAATCGGACCATTTCCTGGCCTCGCCCAATGTCTTTTCCCTGGCCCGGTCGCTGGGCTTCTGGGAAGAGGGCCAGCCCTTCGTCTGGAACGAGGTATACGGCACCTCCGGCAGCCGGGAGAACTCCCTGCGGGAGTGGCGGGCCCTGAGCCTGGTGGCCCCCTCGCTGGGCCTGACGGCCACCGGCGATCCGCTGGTGGACCGGTACCCGTTCTCGGTCAAGCCGGGCAAGCCGATGAGTGTCCGGACTCTGATGAGCCTCATGCGGGACGGCTACGAAGGGACTCCCTTCGATGTGACGCAGCATCCCGCCTTCCATCCCGGCGGCCAAAAGAGCCCGCTGGCCCGTCCCTGGGGGCCGCCGGAGCTCTTCGACCTGCTGCAGGTTCGACCGGAGCGCGCCATCAACACGCCCACGAGCGGCTATGTCTTCATCGCGCAACTACGGGATGGGCTGCCGGATGCGTTCGGTAACTGTCTGTGGTTCGCCTACGGACCGGCGTCCACCAGTTGCTTCGTGCCGGTCTATGCCGGCGTCACGGATCTGCCCGACACCTGGGACCAGCCCGCCAATTTCACGCGGATCGATCGCCGGCAACCCCAGTGGAATTTCCGCCTGGTCCACAATCTGGCGAGCCAAGGGCGATATCAGGAGGCGATC
>VGYL01000417.1 GCA_016872975.1 Planctomycetota bacterium | reverse complement strand
CTCCCGAGCGTGCAGGGCTACCTGGCCCCGCCCATCACGGCGGTCTTTCTCCTGGGCCTGTTCTGGCCCCGCATCAACGGCCACGGCGCCGTGGCCGGCCTGGCGCTCGGCTTTCTCGCCGGCATGGCCAAGCTGACGATCCAGGCCCTCACCGGCGGCGCCGATCCCTGGATCACCTCGCCCGCCTGGCTGGTCTACGTCGGCAACTACAACTTCCTGTTCGCCACCGGCTGGCTGCTGCTGCTGAGTATCGTCGCCATCGTCGGCGTCTCGCTGGCGACCGCGCCGCCGGCGCCCGAGAAGCTCGTCAACCTGACCTATGGCACCATCTCTCGCGAGCACCGCGAACAGAACCGGGCCAGTTGGGGCCTGACCGAAGTGCTGATGACTGTCCTGGTCCTCGGCCTGGTCCTGGGCCTGTACCTGTACTTCAGCTTCTGGCTCCGCTGAGAGACCCTCCGGCGGGCCGCAAATCGGGCTCGTTCGGCCTGAGCGGCAGGGTGGATGCCGAGAACCGGACCGCAACGCCCATCGCCCCACAGTGCCATGCAACGTGATACACCAGGGTCTGTGCCGCATCGACACAGGCCCTCGCGTTTCGTGCCCGGGACGGCATGCGACTCGATGCCGTGTTTCCGAAGAAAGGAGTGTTGACGGCGTGGTAGGAAGTGGTTACCATAGAAGGACTTAGGAACGACGCGCCCGTAGCTCAGCAGGATAGAGCATCGGTTTCCTAAACCGGAGGTCGCAGGTTCGAATCCTGCCGGGCGCAGTGACAGCAGGAGTGCCTCAATGCGTCGAAGTCTCTGCCTGGTTGGAATTGCCGTTTGGGTTCTGTGCGGTTGTGCCAAAGAAGGTGCGCCGCGCGAGACGGAAACGGCCGAAGTCCCAGCGGTGGTGGACCCGGCGCCGGAGAGTAACGAGCCAGGCCCGCCGGTCAAAGCCGAGCATCCCGTTCTCGCCGCCACGCGGGAGTTTCTCCGTGCCGTCATCGCGGGCAGGTACGATCGGGCCCTGTCGCTGAGCGTTTTCGGCGAGATCACGCAGCAGGGACTGGCCGGGATGCGCGAGGCCTTCCAATTGGATCAGGTTACGTTTACGCAGGCCTGGCTGGACGCCGAGCAGTCGGCCGTGATCACGAATTTCATCCCCGCCAAACAGGGCACGGCCACCGCCGCCTGGGCTTTCAATCTCGTGGTGAACGAGGACGGCCGCTGGCTGGTCCGCCTCAGCGACATTCTGTTCAATCAGCAGATGGTCGACGCTTACCTCGCCGCCTTCCAGGACGTAGCTCCCAACGCCCAGCCGATTGACCTGTAGATCGGCAATCGTTGATATTAGATCCGATGGTGGTACACGTCCCAGGCCAGGTAGTTGCTCAGGGCCTCGGCGATGGGAGCGGCGGTCTGGGACAGGCTCACGGCCACGTGGTGCTCGAAACCCATCCGGCAGATGTACGTCAGGAGCGTCTGAAGCTCTTCGATCTGCATCACGCCGTAGCCGCCGAAGGTCTCGAGCGCATCATCCGTGAATTGGCCTTCGCCGACATACGCCCGCATCACGCCATCGACATCGTCCGTCATTGTCCGGCAGAAGGTGGCCGGGCTCGCCTTGATCCGCCCGACGATCGTGCCGTAGGTGTTCTCTTTGCCCACCGAGCCGGCGATGATCTCCTGGTAGTCCATGCGGTCCGCCGTAAAGAAGCTCTTGGGCAGATTGCTGCAATGGAACAGCACGCACTTGTCCGGCTCATCCTGGTAGTTGTTGTTCCAGTCGAGCAGGGCACTGGGTGTGCCGGAGGCCAGTTGCAGGATGTACATGGCCAGCAGGCCGGTGATATCGACCTCGCAGGCACTGGGCAGCAGCGACTGGCTCATCATGCTCATCACCGTGCAGGGCACGATCCCGAAGAACTCTTCCAGGGCGGTCCAGCACTGAATCGCCGTGCCCGCCAGTTGCTTCTCTTTGATCCACATATCGACCACCGCGCCGAACTTGGCCATCTTGAGCAGCCCCGCGGCCGGGATGGCTTCGGTGTTCGTATACTTGCGGATGGCGTCGAGCTTGGCCTTGACCTTTCTGTCGTTGTCCGCCAGCCGCTCGACCTTGCTCAGGATCTCGTACAGATCCACCGGCTCGACCCCGATGCCGGCGTACTCCAGGAGCTTCTCGCTGTAGCGGACGGTGTTGAACGCCGCCGGACGCGAGCCGATGGCGCCGAACCGCACGTTCTTGAGGCCCCGCACGATCCGGCAGATTGCCGCAAAACGCTCGAGGTCCTGCTGGAACTCCGGAGACGCGACGGCCACTGTGTGCGCGCGGGTCAGAGAGAAGGCGATCCCCGCCTGGCGCAGGTTGTTGCAGACGCTGATCTTGCCGCAGAAGGAGTCTCGGCGGCGGTCGATCTTCATCCGGCCGGCGGTGTCTTCCTCGGCGTGGATCAGGATGGGCACATCCAGGCCGCTGCGCTTGATGGTCTCGGCGATCCCGCGCTCATCGCCGAAGTTGGGCAGCGTGACGATGATGCCGGCGATGTCCTTGGCCCGGGAGGCGAACAGCGCGGCGCACTGGTCGGCGTCCTGGAAGGTCTCGACGGCCCCATATTTCGTATCGGTTATTCCCAGGGCCACGGCCCCGTAGCCGTTGGCCTTGAGCACATGGAGGATATCCTTACGGCCCTCTTTGGCCAGGACATCCGGGAAGAACCCGCGGTTGCCGACGATCACACCAAACGTCATCTTGCCCATGCGCTATTCTCCTTCACTCGGAGCCAACGTACGTTCCAGAGCCTCAGGTCCCCTCCGGGTCGCCGCACGGTGTCTCGCAGCGGACTCCCTCGGCGGGGCCGCGGGCTATTATGGTCTGGCCGTCGGAAGAAAGCAAGGAGCAAACTGCAGAGGGGATTCGCGAGCGGGCCGGGGCGTGCAAATTTTTTCGAAGAAAGCTTGACAAACGCGGGGGAGGAAAGGAGACTACCCATTGTGACCGAGGCGGACCGCGCCGGCTGAGAGTCGTGAATACTCCCGGGGGGAACCGGAAGTGTACGAATCCTGTGTCGGTATTGGCCGTTTGCGGGCACAGAGTACAGGCGCCCCGGCCGCGAGTCCGCGTGTTCGACTCCGGTGTACACATGTAAGTGGCGGCGTCGGCAACATGAGTGTTTGGTTGAGGCAACAAGGAGGCCTGGAATGGCTCGAAAGTCCACCAAAAGTACTGTTGACACAAGCACCTCCCGCTCCGGTGCAACCACGACGCTTCGTCCGGCGGGCTCCAAGACCCAAGCCGCGAGCAAGGCCGTGAACATCACCCGGGAGCAGATCGCCCTGCGGGCTCATGAGATCTGGGTGAAGAACGGCTGCCAGCACGGCCAAGACGAGCAGAACTGGCTCGAGGCCGAGCGGCAACTGAAGGCCGAGTCCGGCCGGTAACGATCGGGACGCTCCTGCACAGCGACAATTTCGAAGGCCGACGGGGGTGAGACTCGTCGGCCTTCCTTCTTCCCGCCGCGGCATCCAACCCAGCAGACGGGCGCCTTGCGCGCATGCCACATGACTCCAGGATCCTCACAGACGGCGGCGTACTGCTGTCGATCTGGATATTATCGGGCTATGTGCCTGCCCCAAGGCGCTGCCGGTCGCGGGGGGCGGAGGCGTGTTCCAGGGCGGTGATGCGCCTCAGGGCCTCTTCAAAGGTCGATCCGCAGACCTCCGGTGAAGGCTGCCAGCCGAGACAGAAGGCGGGCCGTGCGGCCTGACCGTAGAGGGCGCATTCGTTCCGGCCGTTCAGGTTGGCGCAGCGGATGCCCGCCGGCTTGCCGCCGGGCATGTTGGGGATCGGCGTGGCAATCGACGGTGCAATGCAGCACGCGCCGCATTTCTTACAGTTCATCGAAACCTCTTTCCTTCTTGCGGCGGAGCGCCAATAATATACACGATGCGCAGATTCGCGGCATCGTTATTTTCGGCCTGGTTCAGAACCGGGTAATCGTCTGGGTGGGTGGCAGCGGCAAGGCCGGAGGCTTTGCGCAGGCCTTGCCGATGGCCCAGAGGCAAGACCATCGGCAAGCTCCGAAGACTGCGCTTGCCGCTGCCACCCATCCTTTGATACCGGAGAAGGCCGTTTCTTGAACCATGCCTTATCTTCACCGCGGCAGCCAAAGGGACTGCAAAGGACGATGGGAGATGACGGTAGAAGGCAGAAATCCGATTCGTCGGCGCCGGCGCGGACAGGTTCTGGTGTTCTGGCTCGTCGTTGCCGCCCTGTCTGTCGGTGGTTTCCTGGGCCTTTTCGGAGGTCTGGCATGTCGCGGGCGCGATGGCAGGCCGGCGCCGGAACAGCCCAGGGGCGCCGTAGAGCCAAACCGTGAGCGGAGAGAGCCCGAGGCACGCCGGCGCGACCATCCCGCCTTCGACGAGCGGGTCCAAGAGCGCGGGCGGATGGTGGCGCATCAGATTGCCGCGCGGGAGATCCGCGATCCGAACGTGCTGGAGGCCCTGCGGACGGTCCCGCGCCACGTGTTCATGCCGGCCGGCCTGCGGGCGCATGCCTACGAGGATGGCCCTCTGCCCATCGGGCACGGGCAGACGATCAGTCAGCCCTACATCGTGGCGTTCATGACCGAGGCGCTGCAGCTCGATCCGAACTCGGTGGTCCTGGAGATCGGGACCGGGTCGGGTTACCAGGCGGCGGTGTGCGCCGAGATCGCGAAGGAGGTCTATACGATCGAGATCGTGGAGCCGCTGGCGCGGTCGGCCGCCGAGTTGCTGACGCGCTTGGGTTACGAGAACGCGCACGTCCAGGCGGGCGACGGGTATTTCGGCTGGCCCGAGAAAGGGCCGTTCGATGCCATCATCGGCACCGCGGCCGCCGGGGAGATCCCGCCGCCGCTGCTCGAGCAGTTGAAGCCGGGCGGGCGGATGATCCTGCCGGTCGGGGGGCAATTCGGTCTGCAGCACCTGATCCTGTTGACGAAAGACGAGCAGGGGCAATTCCATCGGCAGAACGTCCTGCCCGTGCGGTTCGTGCCCATGACCGGCCGTGTGCAGCAGCCGAGGGAAGGCTCCGACAAATGAGACGTGCGCATCCATGATTGTGGATCGGCTGTAACGGGTGGCAGCGGCGGGTGGCATCGTCAAGCGGAGTCCGGGCTCCCAATCGCGATTCATCGCGATTGGGAACCCTCTTCGGAGCTTGGCGATGGCGGATTGCCCGTGCGCAGGACCATCGCCAAGGCCGGAGGCCTTGACGATGCCACCCCGCGGCGAACAGTCCCGGGAAGGCCACGACAAAGGACAGACACACGGGTCACGCGCGGGTTTGCGCAGGACGCATTACGCACGGCGCGCGACGCACCGGATCAGCACCATATCCGCAGCGCCCGGGGCAGGACCTTGAAGTGGAAGGTCGTGTCCTTGCGGTAAATGTTGCCGTCCAACTGCGCGTAGCGCTCGCGCTGCATGGTGATGCGGATTTCGGTCGCCTTGCGGTAGAGCCCCATCTTGTTTTCGTAGAGGAAGGCGTTGGCCATGCCGCCGACGATCTCGGCCCAGCCGGAGTTCACCGCCAGCAGGTGCAGGTATCCGTCGTCGAAGACCGCCTGCGGCACGACCTTCATCTTGTAGCCGTAGTAGGGGATCTTGGTGACGATCGCTGTGACGGCATTCGGCACGATCAGATCCTCGCCGTCGAGGGAGATGGTCATGTCGGTCCGCTCGAGCTCGGTGAAGAACGAGCCGAACGCGGCCATCGCGTAGGCCTGGGGGCCGTTGACGCCGCTTTCGCGGAGCGCTTCCCGGCGGTGGAGGATATCGGCTTCGAGCCCGACGCTCGCCATGAAGGCCTTGCGCGTCCCGTCGCACAGGATCAGGTCGTAACAGTGCAGTTGGCCTTCCTTGATCCGCTTGGCCACCCGGGTAAGCTGCGGCGGCAGGTCCAGGACGTAGCGCAACGCGCAGCCCGAGCCGAGCGGCAGGAAGGAGAAGATCGTTTCGCTGTCGGCGGCGTTGATCGCGTCCGAGAACGAGCCGTCCCCGCCGGCGACGATCAGGACCTCGACCTCGCGCGCCAACTCCGCGGCGCAGGTCATGAACTCCTCGCGCGACCGGGTTTCCAGTCCGCGGATTTCGCAGTCCTCCAGCACCGCCTGGGCTGCTGCCAGCATCT